>DAOVAK010000467.1 GCA_030671095.1 Deltaproteobacteria bacterium
CAAACTTGTGAGACACAACACTAGTTGATCACGACAGTATTCCATCTACTCATATGAGTAGCCCCAATGCTTATCCGCCCCACTCTGAGGGTGCGCAATGTGACTTACGCAATGTGACTTATCTGAGGTTGAGTTTGTGGATTATCACCTTATGAAGGTTGTCCTTCCCCCGCAATGTTTTTGCTACATTTTGGATCTCAAATCGTCCGGGAACCATCCCAATAAACTTTATCATACACATGCGACTTGAGTCATGGCCCAAAAATACAGTGCCTTCGGGTCGAAGATACTTCCTAAACAGATTTATGATCGGTTCTATAGATGTCTCGTTGTAAATCAATTCCGAGCCACAGATTATATCATATTTTCCTGTTAGATCCGGATTGTTCCAATCCAACTTCCTTACGGATACATTATTCAATCGGTTCTCTTCCACATTCATTCGCAGCAGTTCAAGGGCATCCTCTTCATAATCGGTAACTGTCACCTTGTATCCGAAAGCCCCGAGGAATAGACCTATGATTCCCATCCCTGCGCCGATTTCGAGTATTCTTTTCTCCTTTTCAAGACCCATTTCAATTAAATGATCGGCCAACACAATAGACGCTTCCCAGATCTTAACCCAGAAAGGGAACTCCTTGATGTACTCCTCTCCCTTCTGTTCAAGATTGGAAACAAAAGTGTCCCAGTTTCTTATGCCGTAAAGCTCAAGCTTTTTTCCACCTATCGCGAGGGGTATAAGTTCCAGTTTATATTTTTCTCTGATAGCCATGGTCTCCAAATCTTTAGAGCCTTCCCATCAACTGCACTTTGGCCTCAGCTTTCTTATAGCAGTTTAGAACTCATTGTCAATCTTGCAAGAATCCTAAGAAGAATTTTCAAATGGGGGCTTGGAGCTCTCGGGGGATTCTTGTGAAGCTCCCCGACCAAAGGTCGGGGGTTCTGCCTCACGGCAGCACTTCGTGCGCGGGAAGCAGGCCGGTCAACCGCCGCTCACGCTCACACCCTCGATTACGACATGGGGATACCTCCCCTCGTGTTCCATATCGGAACTGAGCAGTACGTTTTGCTTCAGAATCTCGTATAGGTTGCCGGCGATCATGGTGTTTTTGACCCTTCCTATAATCTCACCGTTTTTGATGCGGTAACCCAGTCCGATGTTTCCAGAGAAGTCGCCATTGACGATGTTACTCTGACCAAAGCCTATTATGTCACGGAGGTACAGGCCGTCTTCTATATCGGCGAGGAGTCCTGCACTCGGCCGGTCGCCCGGCAAAATCCCGGGAGAGTGGGGGGCGCAGCCATTGTTGCCCGTGGGCTCAGCCCCGGCAAGCCCTGCCGAGTCAAGATCGTACAGAAAACGTTCGAGCAACCCCCGGTCGAAGATCGTCTGCTTACGCGTGGGGATGCCATTGTTATCGATGGCTCGTGCGCCACTGGCATAGTCCTGGTGTGGGTCGTCCACAATCGTGAGAGAGGGGGCAAGTACCTGCTCGCCCAGGCGGCCGGCCAGTGGCGAGTCACCTTTAGCTACGTTCCGGCCGTTGGTACCCATGAAAACAGGCCGAAGGATCCGTGCCAGTGTTTCAGGAGGAAGGTACGCTATTACTTTGCCCTTGGGTGATTCAACAATCGTTTCGGCCCGACGCAGATCTGTTATGATCCTATCCGCAACGCCGCCTGGATCATAGAATGCATTCAGGTCTGACCAGCCTCGACCGTAGCCTGCGAAAAGCATGTCCGTGTCTGCAGTACGCTGAACAAATGCGCCAAGGTTCCAGTGTGTGCGCGTGGCAGCATGGCAGACGCCGCCGCTGGTCATCAGGAGTTCTTCGGATTCCATACGGTTGGCCGAACATTCAATAAAGAGGTCTGCATTATAGGCCTTGAGCAGATCGGCGATCTGCTGGCAACCCTCGATCATTTTTTCACGCGAAAGCGTGAGTGTTTTTTCAGAGTGAGTCTTCACTATTGCCGGCTCGCTGGGACCAGGATATGCGTCAAAGTGGGCAACGCTTCCGGTCTTCGCGAGTTTCACGGCCAGTTCAATCATGGTATCGAAATCTTCAAGTCTATTGCCGGAAGTGTTGCCCTTGCGCCTACCCACAAGGGCCTCGATACTGTAGGAGATGGTTTCGCGTCCGCCCGTATCTTTCAGACGTCCGGCCTCGAACTTACAATCCGTCCTCTCCCCGTGATAGAAACTAAGCTTGGTGGCAGTAGCACCAAGACGCTTTGCCGTCTCAAGCCCCTTTTGGAGATGATCCTCCATTACCTCAATCATGGTAGAGCGCATACTGGTTTCCTCCATATAAAGGTCCAATCACATCCCAATGGGGTTGTGAGAGACCTCTGAGATTAGTCGGATCGTTCTATATACCCACAGCGAGTTTGGTGTGGCAATCATAGCACCTTAAGTTACCGCGCTACTGCTCACCACCGATCACAACATCGCGTATACGGATATGCGGAGAGCCGAATCCAACGGGCAGGGGGGCCTGCCCGCTTTTTCCACAACCGCCCGCGCTTTCGCAGATTTCCAGGTCGTTGGCCATGCCGTCAATAGATTTGAGTGTCTGAAAGACATTCCCTGTGAGGACTACATCACGGACGAATTCGCCGATTTTGCCGTTCTCGATACGGTACCCGTAGCCAGCAGAGAAGGTGAACATCTCGAATTCGGTCTGCCCGCCAAAGGCATCACAGGCGTAAATTCCGTTGTCCACATCGGCGAAAAGTTCCTCCACTGACATATCGCCGTTTTCGATGAACGTATTGGTCATCCGCACCACTGGGGGATACTCCCGCCCCACGGCCCGAGCATTGCCAGTAGGACTTGCCCTCATCTTGGCAGCGGTCTCGAGTGAATGGAGGTGCCCGCTGAGCATACCTTTCTTGATGAGGTAGGTCTTGCTTGTGGGCGTGCCCTCGTCATCAAAGGAGAGGCCTCCAATAGTCTTATCCATCGAGCCGTCGTCCACGACGTTCAGGTTCTTTACTCCCATCTCGCGACCCTGAAACATCAAATCGCGCATCTTGGGGTTCTCATATAGAAAATCGGCTTCACTGAGGTGGCCGAAGGCTTCGTGGATGAAGATACCGCCCAGTTTGCGGTTAAGAATGACCGTCTCAGCACCCCCCTTCACTTTGGGCGCCTTCAGCAGCTCTGCAGCGCGGTGAGCCACATGCTGCACCTTCTCCTCGAGACCTACTGCGACATCATAGGTCACAGCTGAGGCGAAGCTGTCACCCGTGCGCTGGACCAAAGAGCCGTCGCGGGCCGTCGCATGGAAGGCACAATACACCCGTGGACGCTCCTCCATATAGTAACTTCCCCGTGTATTTGCAAAG
>DAOVAK010000787.1 GCA_030671095.1 Deltaproteobacteria bacterium
GTACTGCTCACCTGAAACGGCTATTGAACCTCGTGCTCCATAGCAACGTATAATCATCTGCCCGCCCCTTCACCTGATCTAAATGCGATTTCTTATCAGATCCACGTGTGGAAAAGTCAAGGAAATACAGAGGACGGAGGACCCTTCGGCAAGCTCAGGGCAAGCAGATGACAGAAGACGGAGGACCCCGGTGAAATAGTCGCGATAAACCGCGAATTTCACGGGGCAAGCAGATGACAGAGTGAAGCTCCCCGCGCTTCCGCGCGGGGCATCTGTGGTAAAGCCAAGCGGAACTACGCCGAAGCCACCCGGCTTCGCCCTGCGGGCTACGCCGCGGTCGCCTCTCGCCATTCCTCCCCGTGATTCCGCACGGGGCATCCTGGCGAAGGCGAGTGAAACAGGCGCCAGAGGCGCCCCAGTTAAATAGCCCTTCGGGATTTAACAGGGCAAGCATTTCACGGGCCAGGCCACTGACCACTGACAGAGGGAGGAGAAGATGAGTGATGATCTGAAGAAGATGTATAGAACAGTCATGGATGACCATTTCCCTTCTCAGATTACCATCTCTTTTGGTGATCAAGTCCTTGCTTATAAAAAAAGGGCCTGGAAGATTCCGGATGACAAGTCGGGAGAGTTGATCGAAAAAGGCCTTCGATATGGCGAAAACCCTGGTCAGGAGGCGGCTCTTTACGAGCTGGTCAATGGGAATCTGGTATTGGGAGAATGTCAGTTTAATGAACCAGGCAACGGTCTGGTTTCAGCCATAACAGAAGAAGACATGATCCAGAGCGGAAAACATCCTGGCAAGATTAACCTGACCGATATAGACAATGCGCTAAATATCATGAAGTATCTATCGGAAGGGCCAGCCGCTGTGATTGTCAAACACAACAATCCCTGTGGCGTAGCCTACGGCGCGAGCCTTTCAGAGGCCTATGACAAGGCGAACATGGCAGATAGAATTGCTGCTTTTGGGGGTTGTGCCGTTTTCAATCGGCCGATGGACCTTGCGACGGCTGAATCCATCGCAGAGAACTACCTGGAAGTGGTGGCTGCGCCTGAGTTCGAGGAGGGGACCATCCCTGTCCTCGCCCAAAGGGCAAACCTCCGAATCGTACGTATAACCCAGATCGAGAATCTTTCTTCCTATGCGAATGCTCGGTTCGTTGACATCAAAAGCCTGATGGACGGGGGGCTCATTGTCCAGCAGTCTCCCCTCAATCGTATCAAGTCTGCAAAAGACTTTGCGCTGGCCAGTTGTGAATACGAAGGAAAGACCTATACCATTGCAAGAAAGCCCACAGATGAAGAATATGCAGACATGCTTTTCGGTTGGCAAGTGGAACAGAGCATCACTTCCAACTCGGTGATCTATGTGAAGGAGGGGGCTACCGTAGGTATCGGGACCGGCGAACAGGACCGGGTCGGTGTGGCAGAGATCGCCATCTACAAGGCTTACACCAAATATGCAGACGCTATATGTTTCAACCGGCACGGACTGCCGTATAAGGACCTGGCGCTCATGATCCGTAGAGGGGAGAAAGAGAAGGGCCTCTTGGAGGAGATTGACCGTGAAACCCGAGAGGCAAAAGGGGGTCTCATCGGTGCAACAATGGTATCAGACGCCTTCTTTCCTTTCAGGGATGGGGTGGATGTGGCCATCAAGGAAGGGATCCGGGCCATTGTCCAGCCGGGAGGCTCTATGAGAGACTTCGAGTCCATCCAGGCCTGCAATGAGGCCAATCCCCAGGTGACCATGGT
>DAOVAK010000706.1 GCA_030671095.1 Deltaproteobacteria bacterium
GCCTGAGTGGAAACGGCAGCAATACTGTGGGCGACAGCGAAGCCGCGTACCTCTACCTCCTGTTTAATGCTCCGGCTGGAACGGTTTCCAACCAGCACAATGATAATTACCATCAGCGCAAAGACAACCGCGCCGGTGGCAACCATGAACCGGGTTTTGAGGCTTATTTTGCGGGGGAACCAGGACATTCAGCGCTGTCCTTTGATGATCATTAGACTTCTGTGAACAGGCATGGCCAATGAAGGGTAGAAATGGAGCAACTAGTGCTCATCGAGCCAGATTTTTTTCATAGGAATGTATGGAGCACCCAAAGCGCTTATCTGCAACCCTTTTACGTATGGCTGAAATGCGGACTCAAACGTCAGATAGAGTAAGGGGACCATGGGTGCATCTGCCAATATCAGAGCCTCGACCTCACGATAGATCGCAGCTCGGTTCATGAGATCAACACGGGTGAGGGCTTCCGACAGCAACGCGTCCACTCTTTGATTTCCATAACCCATGAAATTGTATGGGGAGGCAGAGCCGCAAAGCGTACCCAAGAAGTTGTCAGGATCGGGGACGTCGGCGAAATAGGCGTAGCGATACATCACGAACTTTCCTTGTCGAACTTGCTCTTCAAACGTGGACCAGTCCGTCTCATATTTTACGTGCAAGGATATACCCACTTCTGCCAAATCATTTGTCAGTAGTTCGAATTCTTTCTGAGCTGCCTGGGAGCGTGAGGCGGATAGCAAAGTCAGAGCTGGTAGCGGCCGGGCAGGCCCATACCCGGCTTGTTCTAGGAGTTTTCTGGCTTTTTGGGCATCGTGGGTAAAGAAGGCATTTTCAGGAAAATAGCCAGGCATTCCCGGTGGCAGCAAGGTATCGGCAACAACAAATTGATCCCTGTAAACCTCACGAACGATTCTGGCCTTGTTGATGGCGTAATTGAGAGCCTGTCTTACCAAATGGTTATTCAGAGGCTCGGTCCGGCAATTCATGCCGTAAAAAAGCAAACTCAGCGTGGGTTTCCTCACGAACTGATACTGCGGCGATTTAGCTATCTGCTCTCTAATCCCGCCGAAAACTAGCGCTTCTTCCAAAAGGCCCACCTGAAAATCCTGGAATATTCTTTCATTCTGCGAGCCCTCGTATACGGTGAATTCGATTCGGTCCAGATAAGGTCTACCTTCGTGATAGTTATGATTAGCGCTGAGCACAATCCGATTCCCCTCCCACGACTCCAAACGGAAGGGGCCCGTGCCCACCGGATGATGGCCAAATTCCTTACCCAACCGCTCCACCTCTTCTCGGGGAACCACTTTTGAGTCTTTCATTGCCAGCACTGACATAAAGGGTGCAAAAGGTTCACTAAGAGTGATTTCCAGGGTGTGGGCGCCAAGGGCTCTTAACCCCTCAACTTGTTTGTTCTTGCCGTTCCTATACGACGTCGCCCCTTTAACCTTTTTGAAGAAACTCACCGCGCCTGCTTGCTCCCCTGGGTCAAGAATGCGGGTGAAAGAATAGACGAAATCGTCAGCTTTTACTAACCGGTCGTTGTGGAACCTGGCATCTTTGCGGAGAGTAAAGGTGTAGGTTAGTTTATCCCTAGAGACTGTCCAAGAGGTGGCAAGGTTCGGTGCTATATTCAGACTTTGATCGAACTGGACTAACCCGTCAAAGATCTGTTGGATGAGGGTTACCGAATAGATATCCGTGGTGAAAGGCGGATCGAGATTCGCCGGACTCCATGGAAGAGGAACTCGATAGACACCTCCTGTCTTGATTTCTGGGTGAGCTTGCTCAGAGGGGCCGGCAGGCTCTTGCTGACAACTGATGACAAAGCTCAGTATGACAGCAAGGGACACTAGCAGTCTTCTCATGAACTTTCATCCGTTTATGATTTGTTCTTGCCAAATGACGCTCTAGCTTAGCTCTTTGAGATGACTACTATACCAGCTTTGCGAGAGTTTGCAAAAAAAAAGCACAGTCCCAAAGGACTATGCTTCTTACACCAACCAACCACACTGTAGTTGAATTACGGGCCCCCGCCCCCTGCTGCTAGCGCCGGTAGTACATACATAGCAATAATGCTACCAGTAATAAGCAATTGCACCAAAATCCTCTTCGTCTTTTTCATAACTCCTCCCTCCTCTCATATGTTTCAAAAGATTTGTGCGCCCTTCTCGAATTGAATGGGGGGA
>DAOVAK010000423.1 GCA_030671095.1 Deltaproteobacteria bacterium
ATACTCAGAAGACCCGATAGGCTGCTGGCCCTCACCTCACCTACAGCTTTACCTCTTAGAAAGTTCACCTGGATAGAGCCCGGTTCCACTATCAATCTCCAAGAAATGGCGAATGCTGAAGCCTAAGTAAGGCAGAGATCAAAACCACCCCAATATGGCTATTAATGCTGGGGCATTGAGCACAAGCTCGACGTATTTGATCAGTGCCAGCAGGGGCAGATTTCCATTGCACTCCCCGTGTGGAAAAAGCACTAACTATGAAGCCTACTATTTCGTTGGATAAATCAATACATTTACAGCCGGGAGATCACCTCTGTTGTCTCTATGAAACTGACGAGGAGCATCTGGTGGTCCTAGCGATACTACTGCGCCAGGGACTGGAGCGAGGCGAAAAAGCTTGCTTCATAGGCGATATGCGAGCGTATCAAGCCCTCCTGCACTATATGGAGGACGATACGTTTGAGGTCTCACCATACCTAAGTTGCGGCCAGTTTGGTGTAATGAGCTTTGACGAAACTTATATGAGGGAGGGTGTTTTTGATCCGGATAAAATGATGGACTTACTAAAGACCGAGACAGACCTCGCATTGGCTCAAGGCTACAGCGCTCTGCGAGTGACTGGCGATATGAGTTGGGCTCTGAAGACTCCACCCGGCTCAGAACAAATAATCAAGTACGAGGCAAAGTTAAACGAATTCTTTCCTGGCAGCAAATGCATAGGCATCTGCCAGTATGACAAACGACTATTCCCCCCGGCACTGCTCATGGATGTCCTGGAAACCCATCCCCTTGCCATCATAAGAACTGAGCTTTTTGACAATTTTTACTATATGCCGCCAGAAGATCTTTTGAATTATGATCCGGCAGTGATCTTGGACCATTGGCTGCATAACCTGGAGGAGTATAAACGAGCAAAGGAAGAAATCAGAATAGCATACGAAGAACTCAAGCAGATTTTCGACACCGCAACTGATGGAATCAGAGTAATTGACAGAGAATTTAATATCTTGAGGATTAACACGACATTTTCTAGGCTAACAGGGATAAGCAAGGACGAAGCGGTGGGAAAGAAGTGTTATGAGGTGTTTGGCGGCCCCGTTTGCCATACTCCAAATTGCACTCTTACCCGAGTCCTCGGAGGTGAGGAACTTGTTGAATTTGAAGTCGAAAGAGAACGAAGTGACGGAACTAGAATTCCTTGCATTATGAGGGCTGCACCTATTCAAGGACCTGACGGTGATGTTATTGGCATTGTTGAGGATTTCAAGGATATTAGTGAGCGAAAATTGATGGAAGAACATCTTCGTGTACTCCCACAAAAGCTGTTTCAGGCCCAGGAAAAAGCGCGTCAGAGGATTGCCTGTGACCTACACGACCAAATTGCCCAGGATCTTTTCACGGTAAAAATCGTTTGTGAAACCCTCTTTGATGATGAGCCAGCGGTCCCCTTGGAAAAAAGGCATAGGCTTCTAGATTTGACCAAAATGCTTCAAGGATCTATCGTGGCTATCCGGAATCTGGCATATGATTTACATCCGCCCGGTCTGGACCAACGCGGCCTGGTACGAACCGCTTCTCAATATTGTCAGGACTTTTCAGACAGGCATGGGGTGAGCGTCGATTTTCATGCCGCTGGAATGGATGGTCTTAAACTCGATTTTGATATTGAGATCAATTTATATCGTCTGATTCAGGAGGCCCTTAATAACGTCAAAAAACATGCTGATGCCAAGCATGTGACCGTCAGGCTGATCGCCTCTTCTCCCAACATCGTCCTTCGCATTGAAGATGATGGCAAAGGTTTTGACGTCAACGACCGGTTGGCCAGTGCTATGAACGAAAAGCGACTTGGACTTAGGAGTATGGAGGAGAGAGTCAGGCTGCTTGAGGGCGAAATGAGGATTCAGTCTCGAGTCATGGAGGGGACAAGGATTTTTGTAGAGGTTCCCAATAAGGGAAAAAAGGATGTTTCAAAACAAAAACATATTGATAATTGATGATCATACCCTTTTTAGGGAAGGCCTCAAAACTATTATAGGGCGCGACAGCAGGTTCAAGGTGGTCGGGGAGGCAGGAAATGGGCGTGAAGGACTGCGGCTGGCCAAAAAACTTAAGCCTGATGTGGTTTTGGTGGACATATCCTTGCCGGATAGAAGTGGCATTCAACTGACCAGCGAAATACGAACTCTTTTGCCTGAGTCACAAATTATAATCGTCAGTATGCATTCCAGGATCAATTGTATTGCTGAAGCATTTCAGGCGGGAGCTAAGGGATATGTGGTCAAGGAATCCACTTCCGATAGGCTACTGCAGGGACTTGAAGCAGTGGTTAAAGGTGAGTATTTCCTGGATAGTTCTGTCTCCCGTGAGGTCGTGAATGAGCTTATGAAATTCCCTTTGAAGGAGGCAAGGATCACTGATGCCGCTTATGGAACCCTGACCCCCAGAGAGCAGGAAGTAATGAGGCTCCTGGCTGAGGGACTTTCAACCAAGGAAGTCGCAGAGAAGCTTTTCATCAGCCCTAAAACCGTTGAAAATCACCGCGCCAGTATCATGAAAAAACTTGATCTGCATAGCAGTCTTGAACTGTTTCGATTTGCCGCAAAGATAGGTCTACTCGACGTGGACCTTTGGAAGGATTAAACTTATCAACAAGGATTCTCCCCGCCTGTTGTTTTCCCCCACCGCATCCGGGATTAATCCCCATCCGCAAGGGTTTTGCCCCACAAAAATGAAGCCCTTCCCCCATATACAAATCGACCAAAAAATTTAATACTAAGTACATAATTTATCTTTCTTTTGCGATCTGAGCAGGGCCGATTATTCTCACCCAGGTTTCAACTCACTGTTCCAATGCTAGCCTTTATGAAGCTGTTACGACAGCTCTGTAAGATATAGCTGGAAGACTTGGGTAGGTAAGCGAATCAGCCTCATAGGGAGGTTTCTTAGCTTCCGAAAGAGGTCGGTTTGATTTTCCTGTCGAGGGGTCCATCTGCAATTTCGATAAATCAAAACTGTAAGATCGAGCTTGATCTCCTGAAATGGTCAGACTTTAGCGGATGACATTCCTTCCTTGCCCAAGCGTTCTATCCTAATTCAATTCAACTTTCTAAACCAAGAACCGCCCAAAGCACCAGAAAGGGGGTGAGACAGCACTGAAGAGACCGCCTCCTCCATGCATGCAATGGTATTCACAGGAAATTGAGAATTTGGATCTGAATAGTACCGTTCGTTTTCGGCCCAGGAGGAGCGTGGATCGACTGTCAAAAACAAACTAGTAGATGGGAGGTCAAAACATGGCAGAAAAGAAAGATGTAGAAATAAACAGCAGGGCCGACACCATCGATATGATGCATCCCGACATCAGGCCCTGGCCGGTAACGCCGCCGCCGCCGCCGGAAGAAGTGCAAAAGGTGTACGCCAAAAGGAAGGCGGAAGATTTCGGCAACTGGTGCGAGGACAACCTCAGGTATGAGTACGCCTGGGGCAAACCTGAGGCCCTGCAGGGGTTCAGGATTGTCTGTGTCGGTCTCTGGAGAATGGGCAACAAGTTTGCCGGCGGCTTGCTCTGTGAGGCCGGAGCTGAGGTGATCAACATTGAGCCCCCCGAAGGAGACCCCTTAAGGCAGCTCACTCCCTTTGGCAGAAAAGAGTACATGC
>DAOVAK010000585.1 GCA_030671095.1 Deltaproteobacteria bacterium
ACCAAAACAAATCTATAATAGAATCGTGTCGATCGTGGCTGTCAGCTATGGCAAGTATTGTGAAGTTTTCGACTGTAAGGGTCTATCGCAATATCTTGTGTTTTTTTCGAATAATGTGGCTAGTCAGGAGAACTCCCCTTACCCGAAACCAACGCTCCACCAGTACATATCTGCTTAGATTACTCAGCCTGCCCTCCCCGTCCCGAGACCGGGACGGGATCGGGAGGTGTGACTCGTTTACCTATCGTAGGTTTAGACTATGCACTATTTCAGACCTGACTTTTTGAGTATATAGAGCGGGTGATCGGTCTGGGCCAGGGATTCTCAGATCCCACCTAGAGAGGAATTCCCACCCCTGGAGGGAAGGCCGTTTCCCAGACGCTCATTTGCTTGACATCATTGGTATTCTGATCAAATAGGACTCTCAAAGTCTCGTTGAACTCTTCATGCTCGTAGATCGGTCCTTCATCCCCAAACCACGAAGGTTTCTTGATGTATTTAAACTTTCCATGATTCATGATTCTCCTCCTCCCCCCGAAGGTCTCCTTGCTAATATTTTTTACGAGACAAATTGAACCTTCGGGCCCGACAGCGCTTTGAACTGTACGAGTAACTTGTAAGTACAGAACGAGTATGGGGTCGAAGGATTATCATATAGATACGAAGAAATGCAAACCCCACATTTCAGACACTTTCAAACGGCTTTTCTTGACATAGACTAGGGAATCTTCTAAATTGCCACCGCAATCAGAATAGGATGTCTCTCAACAGAAACAAAAACAAGGAGGTGGATATGGTGGCTACAGAGCTTTATGAAAAGGGACTTGCGGTTCGCCGCGATGTTTTGGGAAAGGAATATGTGGATAAGGCAATCGCCCGTGCCGACGATTTTAGCCGGCCTTTGCAAGAACTGGTTACCGAATACTGCTGGGGCCGCATCTGGACCCGGCCAGGGTTACCACGGAAGACCCGTAGCCTTATCAATCTGGCCATGTTGACGGCTCTCAACCGGCCACACGAAGTGAAACTGCACCTGCGGGGCGCTCTGAATAACGGGTGCAGCAAAGAGGAAATCATGGAGGTCCTGTTGCAGACGACTATTTATTGTGGCGTGCCTGCCGGGGTAGACAGTTTCCGGACCGCTAAAGAATTCTTTGAGGAGTTGGAATAGGGGTTTTAAAGGAGGATTCATGGATCGTCTCACCAAAGTGGGCTTCGTTGGGCTGGGAAACATGGGGCAGCCCATGGCCGCTCTCCTATTGAAGGCGGGTTTTGCTTTAACGGTTTTAGACGCGAATGAAAAGGCGCAGCAGGCCTTTGTTGATCAATACGGGGGCAGTGCGGCCTCCTCCCTCAGTGAGCTTGGCTCCAGCGCCGATGCGGTGATCACCATGCTGCCCGATGGGCATGCGGTGCGCTGTGTTGTCTTAGGTGAGGAAGGAGATGGTGATGATCGCTTGCTGGGATCGATGCAGGAGGGCGCCATCCTGATTGATATGGGTTCCTCTTCACCCACAGGGACCCAGGCCCTGGGTAAGGTGCTGGCGCAGCATGGTATCTCCATGCTTGATGCCCCCGTCTCCGGCGGGGTATCCCGGGCAGAGAAGGGGACCCTAGCCATCATGGTAGGCGGTGAGGCCGCCGTGGTGGAGCGCTGTCGGCCCCTTTTTGAGGCGATGGGTGAACGCGTCTTTGAAACAGGGGTATTGGGATCGGGCCACGCCATGAAGGCCTTGAACAATCTGGTCTCAGCCGCCGGTCTCATCGCCGCGGCGGAAGCCCTGCTCATTGGGCACCGCTTCGGCCTCGACCCGACTCTTATGATCGATGTGCTCAATGCCTCCACGGGTCGCAACAACAGCACCGAAAACAAGTTCAAGCAGTTCATTCTTTCCAGGGCCTTCAACTCCGGATTCTCACTGGATCTCATGGTGAAGGACCTCACCACAGCAGTGGACCTGGCCCGGGAGACCAGCACACCAGCCGTCTTTAGCGCGACCTGTCGGGAACTTTGGGCAGCGGCCCTTTCCAGGCTGGAGAACGAAGCGGATCACACGGCCGTGGTTCGTTGGTTCGAGGAAATGGCCGAGGCCCAATTGAGCTGATTGTAAAGGGGGGGAGGGGGGGGTGCAGAAATTGCTTTATGGCTCGGAAAGCGGAACCTCGATTTCTAATACAGTAAACGCCGATCCATGATGTTAATCTTGAAAGGCTATCTAGCTAGCCAGGACATCCAATAGAGTAAGACTGAATATCAGAAGGAAATATCAAATCCTCAAGCTGTGAAATAATGTCGAGCCATACTTTTAAGTGAATCCTCCTATCCTACCACCTCACTGATTTCATCGATGCGGATTAGAATCTGCAATGGTTATTGAAAAAATCCAACCTCAGTCCAGATAGGAAATAGTTAACCGCAATTAAACAACTCGTGCGTTCTTCCCCCAGGCGAGAATCCATCTTGAATTATGGAGGACACACGGGACGTCCCCAACGACACCCAACGACACTCAGATCTGCCTGTCAGATCAAGTCTCTGCAACTGCATTTCATCTTCTGTCAGAGTAAAAATGTTTCAGCTTCTCCGGGGATTCCCCGCCCCCTTTCCCTCTTTTACATTGACTCTCAAGGGGAATTCCTCTATGGTTTTTTCCCGGCAAAGCAAGCTCTTATCACTTCACTTTACTCACTATCACTAAGGAGAAAACCATTATGAGAGGTAAACTGGCAATCATTTTAT
>DAOVAK010000355.1 GCA_030671095.1 Deltaproteobacteria bacterium
GCTGCGGCAGAACTCGGCGCAGACAAGGTAACATGCTGTCCTTTGAGCGATGGATACGATTACCTCTTTCAGGTGAACTACCAGGAAGCCTGGAACAATATGGTATCCACCTTCAAGGAGGGTGCCAGTCACCGAAAGGACATACGGCTTTTTCTCGAATACAAAGCTTCAGAACCACGCGTCCAGTGCTTCCTGGATTCAGCGGCCAAGACCATGTGCATGATCCGTGACATCGATGAGCCCAATCTCGGTATGACCATGGACGTTGGCCATGCCTTGATAGTGGGCGAGACGCCTGCGGAATCCCTGTGTCTGGCCCACTCCGCCGGGATACCCTACTACATCCATATCAACGATAACAACCGGAGGTGGGATTGGGATCTCATACCGGGGACGCGAAACTTCTGGGACTACCTGGAGCTGTTTTTCTACCTGAAAGAATTTAATTACGAGGGCTGGGTTACCGCCGATATGAGCCCGATGCGGGTTGATCCAGTAAGGGCCTTCGAACGGACGATAGCTACCACAGAGAAGGTGATAGAAATCGTGAATCGCCTGGATTCAGGGAAAATCCTCTCCATGATGAGGGAGGATCAAGTATTGGAGACCTTACAATATCTGGAGGATAACGTGTTGAGATAGTCTTTCTTAGGATTAACTGGGCATCCAACTGCAATAACACAAGGCCTCAGTAAAGGGGCTGAGGCCATCTTTCACGGAAAGGGGGTGGTGAAACAAGCAAATCGATTACAACTAGGTAAATTGGGCTAGGATGTCATTTTTTCGAACAATTAAAGAGGAGGATAACATGAAAAGAGCTCTCACAATTATCTTGGGTCTGGCCTTAGTTCTGTCATTTACATGCGCCTATGCTGATGATTGGCCTCAACGAACGGTAAATATTATTGTATACTCATCTGCCGGCGGATCAACAGATTTGAGTAATAGGGCCATAGCTGAAGGGCTGAAAAAACCCCTCGGTGTTGATGTCGTCGCATCGAACATGCCGGGTGCCATGGGCGGAACGGCGGTGAATTATGTGTGGAATGGAAAACACGATGGGTACACGTTTGCCGGGGTGTCCGAGGGTTATCTTGGGCAGTGTGTTCTCGGGATTCACACCACCACTGCGAGAGACTGGGAGTGGTTCATGGTTGGAGGGACACCTGGACTAATTTCCGTTAAGGCTGGGTCTCCTTACAAGGACTTTCAGCAACTATACGATGACGTGAAAATCAAACACGGGCAGATAAGAATTGCGACCTCAATCCCAGGATGCATATGGCACATACAGTGGTTAACCGCCAAGAAATATGGCGGGTTCGACCCAAAATTTGTTCCTTATCCAGGAAGTTTCCCATCTCAGACTGCATGCATGACTGGGGAAATCGAAGTTGTTTGGACAGGGCTTGGTGAGCAATCAGAGTTTATAAAAGGTAGAAAATTGCAACCCCTTGCAGTCTTCGATACGAAACCCCTCAAATTTGCGGGACTGACAATTCCTCCAATTACCAAGTATATACCTGAGCTGGAAAAAGTCATGCCCATTAAGCAGTTCGTGGGTTTCGCGCTTCCATCCGATACACCGAGGAGTATCGTGGCTAAGGTCACGGATGCCTTCAAGGTGGCGATGAAGCATAAGGCGGTCGCGGATTTTGGCAAAATGAAATACTCAGAGCTCTACGGGTATTGCGGTGAGAAAGCCAAAACAGTAGCCATAAATCAGCAGAAGGTATTTGCCTGGTTGCTCTATGACGAGGGCATCGCTAAAAAATCTCCGGCGGAATTCGACATACCCAGGCCATAGTGAATCACCCCCGCCCCGTGGGGCGGGGGCTTCATTTTTTGTTGTTTTTCCTTCCGTGTCGTCGGACATAGGCGTTTGCCAATTCGGTTGTAACATTACACTCAGAGTTTCTAATAAGAATGCCATTCATTCGTGCACGAAAGGAGGAAATTTTAGCATATTTATGTACTTGAAAAGCAGATGAAGAGGAAAGGGGTAATGTATGGATGAGAAGAAAGATTTAAGGCGAAATGACCTGATCGCTTGCCTGATCCTATTGGTAATGAGTATTTTCGTGCTGGGCGATAGTATCAGAATGATTTTTTTTGTTAAAATACCGGGGGTTGAAAGGGAGGGATGGTTTGTTGCCCCCGGGTTTTTCCCCCTTATCTTAGCCCTTGGCCTGATAGTAATGTCCTTGATCATGCTGTCAATCGCTTTGAGAGGAAGCGGTAAGATCGTATTTCCGGGCTGGGAAAGGATCCGAAGCTACTTCAAATCCAGGGATGAGCTTATCATGGTGGCCGAGATTGGGCTTCTATTCTTCTACACCTTTGTTCTTATTGGAAATATACACTTTGCCCTGGCAAGCCTTATCTACCTATTTCTCGCTATGTCAATTGTGAGGGCTGCCTCTTGGTATAAGATATTGATAATATCAGGGGTAGTTTCCATAGCAGTAGCATACCTGTTTGGCAACCTCTTTAAGATACCGTTACCGTGATGAAAGGAAGATAAGCAATGGAAGCCTTTTGGTCGAGCTTTGTTGGCCTGATTACAAGTCCTACCATAATCCTCGCAATGGTCTCTTCCATTACGGTAGGGATAATAATTGGTGCCCTTCCAGGGCTGACCGCCACCATGTCTATAGCCATTTTAGTAGGGCTCACCTACAGTTTGCCTCGCGAACTATGTTTTACGGTAATTATGGGCGTGTATGTGGGTGCCATCTATGGTGGCTCAATAACCGCCATCCTTCTCAACATACCGGGTACAGGGTCTGCCGCAGCCACCGCTCTTGATGGATATCCGTTAGGAGTTCAAGGTAGGGCGAGCTTTGCAATCGGTATGACGCGAACGGCTTCTATCTTCGGGACCCTGTTTGGCCTCATCATGCTACTGGCCATAGCGCCACTGCTCGCAAAGATTGCGTTACTCTTCACGTCAGTCGAGTTGGCGCTGCTTGCCCTTTTCGGGGTTCTCGTCTCGGGATTTGTCGCGGCCGAGGATCTAAAAATCAAGGGATGGATTGCGGCCTTCCTGGGGATGCTCGTTTCCTGCATAGGAATCGATCAGCTCCACGGGTATTTCAGGTTCACCTATGACGTTCAGATGTTAATGGCCGGTATCTCCTTTGTTCCGGTTATGATAGGGGTTTTCGGCATTCCTCAGGTATTGGACAATATGAAGCTCGTGTTGCCACCCAGGATAAAACAGACGGGCAGCCTGCTGCCGAAGTGGAAGGATTTCTCACGTTACGTTCCCCTTTCTTTGAGATCCGGCCTCATAGGAACGGGAATTGGAATAATTCCCGGCGCGGGAGAAGACATAGGTGCATGGATGGCCTATTTTGCGGCAAAAGCCACGAGCAAGGATAAGGAAAAATTTGGTAAGGGTTCCATTGAGGGCATCATTGCTGCGGAGACGGGCAATAACGCTGCAATCGGTGGAGCGCTTATACCGCTTCTGACACTCTCTATTCCCGGAAGCCCACCAGCCGCGGTTCTCCTGGGGGCATTGTTGTTGCATGGCATAAGGCCTGGCCCGATGTTGATGTTTGAGTTTCCGGGATTCCTTCAGGAAATGGGTGCCATACTGTTTCTTGCTGCCATATTGCTTTTCGTATGTGGCCTGATCGTCGCCAAGTTTTTTATTAAGGCGCTCGATATTCCTCCAAAGATCTTAATGCCTGTTGTTGCCGTGCTCTCAGTCATAGGTTCCTATGCCATATATATCAGGATATTTGATGTGCGCATAATGGTCATTTTTGGAATTATCTACTTTTTCCTTTTTAAGCTCAAGTATCCAGTTGCTCCTTTTGTGTTAGGGGTCATCCTCGGACCCATGATCGACGAGAACCTGAGAAGGGCATTCTGGGTTCACGGGGGCCTTATGCCTGTGTTAACCAGGCCCTTGGCCCTTGTACTCTTTATTGTGTTGCTCATCATGGGCGCCTCGCAGATTAGCTGGGTTAGAAATTTTATCCGAAAAAAGGTGTTTAGAAGATAACTCGGGGTTTGGTACCGGAGGAGATTAAATGAAAATTTCGGTAAGAAGGAAGATCAGCGTTTCTGTGGCCCCGGTGGGAGGGGATATCTCTCCACCATCAATAAACCCTCATTGGATTCCG
>DAOVAK010000535.1 GCA_030671095.1 Deltaproteobacteria bacterium
AGTTATGAGGGGATAGAGATTGAAAAATAAAAGGCTAAAGGCCGAACCGGCCTCCCCCTGGGAGATGAGCTTGGACATCTTAACATAGAGAATGCCATCATTGGTGATAAGATAAGTGTGAAATACTAAATACAACCGGACTCCAAAGGCCAGCCCGAACAGGACGGAGACAATCCACCCCTCCCGAATTTTAGAAATAGGGCTAAATCCCGTGTTTTCGGTCTTCTTCATCCCTACCTTTCCAGTTCTCCCTCCAGTTGTTCACATACATAATTAATCTCAGCTTCTCCAAGGTGATTATAAAAGGGAAGTGCAATGGTTCGATCCGAAATGCTCTCGGTCACTGGGAAATCCCCCCTCTTATAACCAAACATCTTTCTGTAGAAGGGCTGGAGGTGAATCGGGGCAAAATAGTCGTTCGATTCAATGCCCTTATTGGCAAGTTCTGATATGATTCTATACCTGTCTTCTCGACTAAACCGGCTATCCAGAATCACCACATACACAAACCAGCTTCTTTTGACAGAGGGGGAAGATCCGAGGACTCTCAACGAATCAAGTCCCTTCAGCCTCTCATGATACATCTGGGCCACACGTTCTCTGCGGTCCAGCATTTCATGAATTCTCTCCAGTTGAGCGATCCCAAGGGCACAATTGATATCACTGATTCGATAATTAAAGCCCAGTTCCGGATGTTCCAGCCATCGATTATCTCGGCCTTGATTTCTCAAGATCCTGCACGCTTGAGCGATCTTCCCGTCATCGGTTACAATCACGCCCCCCTCCCCCGTAGTCATCTGTTTGTTCGGATAGAAGGCAAAAACACCACAGTCCCCAAATTTGCCTACCCTCTGGCCATTGTATTCAGCACCAATGGCCTCGCAAGCATCCTCGATGATCTTGAGATTATGACGAGTCGCCATCTCCATCAAAGGGTCCATATCACAGGGATACCCAAAAACGTGGACGGGCAAGAGGGCCCGCGTTGCGTCTCCGATTCTTTCCTCTATCCGAGAAGCATCGATATTGAGCGTCTCGGGGTCAATATCCACAAAAACCGGTTTTGCCCTCTCATAAAGCATTACGTTTGCCGAAGCCACAAAGCTGAAGGGGGTTGTTATCACCTCGTCCCCCTCTCGAATTCCAAGAGCCCTGACGCAAACATGCAACCCGCTGGTACCGCTACTGACTGCAACAGCATGTTTCGTACCCGTAAAGTCCGCCAGTTTCCTCTCAAATTCAGAGAGCTTCGGGCCCAAACTGAGATTGGGGGTGTTAAGGACTTCCACAACGGATTCAATATCTTGCTGGGTAATATCTGGACGTGACAGCGGAATCTTGAGGGGTTTCATATTGCCTCCGATCCTCCTCTATCCTCTCCTCACTATCCTTGCAGGGACGCCAACGGCTGTTACATTCCTTGGAATCTCGTCATGCACGACTGCTCCCGCACCTATCTTGGACCAGGCGCCGACTGATTGTCCTTGAATGATCGTTGCACCGGTTCCAAAATCGACCCCCTCTTCAAATTTCACACTCCCCGAAATATGGCAACCTGGGGCTATTGTACAGTAATCTCCGATGACAACATCATGGCTAATCGTGCAATCAAGATTGACAGTGACATGGTTTCCAATTTTAACCTGGGTAGTGATAATATTTCCCGCGCTAATTAATGTACCCTCCCCCACCTCAACATAGTCCGACATCAGAACCGACGGATGGACAACCGAACAGAATGTGAGCCCCAGGCTCGCAGCCTTTTCCGCAAATTGGAGCTTTGTCCTACAATTTCCGACCCCTGAAATCACCTTAACGCCGTGAGAACCCTTTTTGCCAAACCATGTAAAGTCACCGAGAATCGGGAGATTACAGAGGATTTTCCCTTTGTTCACCGTATTCTCGTCGATAAAACCCAAGACCTCCCACCGGGGCTTAACTCTATTCTCCTCCGCAAATACCCATAAAACTTCCCGTGCATGACCCCCTGCACCAAGGATTACGACCTTCTCCATTTTATTTCTCTTTGCAAGGCTTGGGATCTTCTTCTGCTCATTCCACTAGGAATCTGTTTCTCTTTCCATAAATCTTCCTATTTTAATAAACTATCCAAAGCTTTGTAAATGATTTTTCCATCTAGTCCGCGGATTTAAATTCCTCCATGGTTGGCTGCCCTGGTTGACTGATTCCCTCCCTCTTTATGATCAACCATACCGTGATAAGAATAACCTTGATATCCAACCAGATACTCCAGTTGTCCACATACCAGACATCCAGCTTAAATTTCTCCTCCCAGCTGATGGCATTGCGGCCATTCACCTGTGACCAGCCAGTAAGCCCTGGCTTCACTTCATGGCGACGGGCCTGTTCAGGAGTGAATCGATCGAGATATTGCATCAGGAGGGGCCGCGGGCCCACTAAACTCATATCACCTTTTAGGACATTAAACAGTTCCGGCAATTCATCGAGGCTAGTGCTGCGCAGAAATTTGCCAAAGGGTGTTAACCGCTCGCCATCAGGAAGAAGATTTCCATGGGCGTCCCGAGCCTCAGCCATCGTCCGGAACTTATAAATGATAAACGGTCGTCCGTGAAGACCTGGCCGCTGCTGGCGAAAAAACACGGGTTTTCCAAGGATTAACCTGACCATGATAGCCAACACCATGAGAAGTGGTGAGAGAAAAATGACTGCAATCAATGTGCAGCCACAATCAAGAAACCTTTTCATCGTCTATTCCGTTTTTGCAGCCAACTTCTTGTATTCCTCGACCACCAGTCGGTTGACGATCCTGGAATCAAAATCACGTACAGCACGCTCACGTGCAGCGCATCCCATCCGATGCCGAATTTCAGGCGAAGACAACATCTTCATCAATGCACCTCTCAGAGCATCAACCTCTTTTGCCGGTACCAATAAACCTGTTTCACCGTCCACTACCGCATCCACTAAACCGACAACTCGCGAAACCACT
>DAOVAK010000270.1 GCA_030671095.1 Deltaproteobacteria bacterium
GCAAAAGAGTAAATCAAGAAATACCAGGAACCTAATACGGCAAGTACGACTATATAATTGCAAAACCTGGAGTTCCACTATAAGGTATTCCAAATTTCCAAAACCTTTTTGTCAGTCACGGGCCGGGTGTAAAACCCGACCCTACACGTAGGGTGACATTTTACCCGCCAAAGCACCTTGGCGGGTGAATATGCCACCGATTGGACAGATATCACATGCTATGAGAACAAGGGGGAGGGATAAAATGGCGGAGAACGTAAAAGTCAATTACGTGGATCACATCTGTATTTCAGTGCGAGATGTACTCAAGGCAGAGCAGGATTACTGTAATTTCTTCGGCTGGGAAGTCGTGGAAAGGTATCATGACCCGGATGCCCAAATTAATGTGAGTTGCTTCGCAGTTGGTCCAACCACTCTTGAAATCATGGAGGATGCGTTCTCCGGAGGGTGGTATGAATTGCAGGATGATCAGGGACCCGTGGTCTTCTCTGGGCCTGGTGATAAGACCAAATGGGTAAAAAAAGAGACCCCTCAACCAGAGGGGAAGATGGGACACGTGGGTGACTGGATTGAAAACAGGAATCAGGGTCGCGAAGGGGTACAGCTTGTCTCCTTCAATGTGGACGATACCCATGAGGCAACAAAGAAATTCAAAGCGAACGGGGGTGAGGTGGTTCCAGTAGGTGGCAAAGATATCCAATATTGGGCTGAAAAGAATAGAAATTACTCCTTTTTACATCCCAAAAAGGCGCATGGCGTCATCCTGGAATTTATTGATGGGGCTTATGACTGGAAAAAAGCCAAATAATTCCTTGACCCTTGCCAGAACAAACTTTCGTAGAAATGTTGACATTTCCCTTAAAATCTACCATTGATAACATGAAATACCAAAGAAAGGAGGACTATGGGCTATGAGAAAGGAACTTTTAGTGTTAGCCATTATTGCGTTGGCAGTGTCCATGGTAGGTATGGATGGGGCTAAGGTGGAGTCGGCTGAACCCATTGTCATTGGAGCGCCTATCCCCCGCGCTTCCACGTACGGTCAGAATGGGGAGAGGTCCATGATACTCGCTGCTGAGCAAATCAATGCGGCTGGCGGGATCAAAGTGGGAGGGCAGATGCGACCCATTAAGCTGGAGATCGCAGATACCCGGGACGAAGAACCTGGCGTTCCAACGAGTGAGGTCCTGCTGGCCATAGAAAAGCTTATCTTGGACAAAAACACCAAGATTCTTGCCGGTGGACCCTGTATGTCAGAGTGCAGTCTGGCTGCCCTGGATTTATACCCCAAATACAAGACCTTGAACATCGTAAACATCGGCACCTGGACGCCCGCTTGGCACAAAAAGACGGGTAAAAATCCCGAAAGATATAAGTATAGTTTCAGGCTGAGCGGACACGTGGTTTACTGGGTCAAAGATCTCGTCCGCCTGCTGAACAATTTAAAGGCAACGTATGGATTCAATAAGATGTACATCACGGTCGCTGAGGCGGCCCACTGCAAAGCATCGGCTGCTGCTGTTAAGAAAGGTGCCGTAGCCAGCGGCTGGACGGTTGTTGGCGAAGAAGTTCACCCCCTTGCCACCACAGATTTCTTCATGATGCTGCGTGATGTGAAGAAATCCGGAGCCCAGGTCCTCTTTATCTGGGATCACACGCCAGAGGCATTAGGCATGATAAAGCAATGGCATGACCTGAAGATACCTGCAGCAGCCATTGGTTTTGTCGGCCCCACAGATGATCCGGGGATGTGGAAGCAGACCAGAGGTAAGGTGTCCCATTTGGTTGAGGTCGGTGGAGAGGGTGGCACGCTTCCCGGCCAGCAAATCACGCCTCTAACAGAACCATTCTTTAAAGCCTACAAGAAACGATGGGGCGTAGAACCTCGAGGTGCTGCAAATGCACCCAGCTACACGGTCCTTTATATGTTAAAACAGGCTATTGAACGAACGGGGTCACTCGATCCTGACAGGCTCATTCCTGCCATTGAGCAAACGGATATGATCACGGTGAGCGGCAGGCTGAGGTTTGACAAGCAGAGCCACCAGGCAATCTATGGTACCAACCCCAAAGAGACCTTGGTAGGTCAGTACCTCCAATGGCAGGATGGAAAGAGAGTGACCATATGGCCGGCCAAAATAGCCTCTGGACAGTACCGGCTTCCACCCTGGATGAAATAATCAACCCTAGCATTTATTGCACAACTAAACCTTTTTCCTGAAGCGTCATTGCGAGCTGCCCGCCATTCCATCCTCCGTAGCTGGCTACTGCGGAGGACGGGCGGCTTCGCCTCACGCCAGGCGGGCAGGGCGTAGCGCTACAGCCTGCAGGCGCGTCGTCTCTGACACGCTCAGGGACGCCTTGCAATGACATCCCAATAGCGTCGACTTAAATCAAGAATTCGTATTTTGCTTTGGGGGGAGTATGTCTGAATCCCAAGAACTCATATACGGACAGGTGGGTCAGTATGAAAAGACCGTGTATGATGAGCCCGTATTCGCGGCCATCGAGCGCATGAGCGAGAAGTATCCCGATCGGCTAGCGATCGTCTATTTGGGGGAGACCTGGACCTATTCTGAAATGATGGCGCTCATTGATAGATTTGCAAACGCCCTCTATAACCTGGGTGTCAGGCATGGGGATAAATTGATGCTCTACATTCCCAATTGTCCCCAATTTCTTGTCGGCTTCTTTGGAGCTATGAAGGTTGGGGCAGCCCCGGTCCCCGTCTCCCCCATTTATACCCCCTATGAAATTGAATACCTTATCAATGACTCCGGGGCCCAGTTTATTCTCTGCCAAGACACCAATTGTGGCTAC
This sequence comes from Deltaproteobacteria bacterium, assembly GCA_030671095.1. The sequence goes on from DAOVAK010000270.1 coordinate 2,821, forward strand.
GTACGGGAGGTCTTCCCCAAAACCGGTTTAAAGGGGATGATAGTCACCAACTATGCCGATCTCCTCCCCTGGTGGAAACGGATGGCCGGCTCCATGTTTGATAAGATCCCTCATGGTGTGGTGGAGAAAGGTGAGGAGGTTTTCCTTTTTAAAGACCTTATCAAAAAATACGCTCCGACTCCCCCAAAGGTTGACATAAATCCGAGGGCTGATCTTAGCCGACTGCTTTATACGGGCGGAACTACTGGGTTCCCAAAAGGGGTCCCCACCAATCATTCTGCCGTGGTTAGCTTTGTCAGTGAAATCCGAGAAATTAGTGAGGGCTATGTTGGAGAAGGGGGAGAGGATAAGTTGATCATGGTGAATCCCCTCTTCCATGAAATGGCACAGGGCATGACCATGGCCTGGGCCTTGACCAAGGGGAACCCGCTGATGCTGATGCCCATACCCGACATTGATGCCATTTTAGATACCATCCAACGCTACAAAGTGACCCTGCTCCTCGGTGTGCCCACCCTCTACCGCATGATTTTGGAACATGACAGGGTAAATCTGTATGACTGCCCATCCCTAAAATATTGCTTGTGTGGCGCTGACAAGCTCCCGCCAGAGGTGAACGCGCGATGGCAGGAGACATTCGGCAGGCCCATCTATCAATGCTATGGTGCCACGGAAGTGGGTTTTACAACTGCTGCGCCTCTGGACAAGGAACCCCATCCTGAATCCATAGGCGTTCCACTGCCTTCCAGAGAGGTCATGATTGTTGACCCAGAAACCTTAGAGCCAAGGCCGGAAAATGAGGTGGGTGAGGTCCTTGTACGCTGCGAATACACCTTTAAGCATTATTGGAATAAGCCCGAAGAGACAGCGCGTTCCTTTGTCCCGATAGATGGTAGGGTCTTTTACCGGATGAATGACTTTGCCCGGCGAGGGAGTGAGGGACAGCTCTACTTTGTTGACAGGGGTGTTGACATCATTAAGTACAAGGGATACAGGGTCTCAGCTTCTGAGATTGAAGCCGTGCTACAGGGCCATGAGGCTGTGATAGCCGCCTGTGTGGTGGGCGTCCCCGATGCGAGGACAGGTGAACGCATCAAGGCCATTGTGGTGCTCAAAGAAGACGCAAGAGGGGTTAGTTCAATAGAACTGAGCAGTTGGTGCCGAAAGCGGCTCGCCCCCTACAAGGTGCCCAAGTATATTGAGTTTAGAGACATGCTGCCAAAATCCAAGGTGGGCAAGTTACTGCGGCGGGAGATAAGGGATGAAGAAAGGAGAAAGGCGGAGAAAAAGGCCAGCTGATCTCTGTCAGGCTTCGGCTTCCATTTCAACCTTTCTTCGGTGCTTAGACAAGAATGGCGAAGGGGCGTTTTTAGAGCCTTTAGGCCACTGAATGCAGTCCGTCAGAATCATAAGATCGTTCACCTCTGCGCAGTGGTTGCAATAGATACACTGGACAATATCTTCCTCTTTTCCCTCAATGGCCTTGTTTGTCCAGTCAGGATCACATAAGAGCGGCCTGCCAAGTCCGATAAGATCAGCCCCCCCTTCCTGCAAAACCTCTTCCGCAAAATCAGGCATCGGAATCTTTCCCGCAGTAATCACCGGGACCGTATGCCCCGCTTTTCGAATCGCTTTTCGAATGCCCTCAGAGAGGTAGACATTGGCTCCATCCGGGTCCCACCTCCTGGGCCAACAACGAAATCCTGAGTATCCCGTATAGGCGGAAGGGGGCTCTCCTTCCGGCGTGGGTAGGGCATCTTCCCACTGCCCTCCGCAGGACACCGAAATATAATCAATCCCTTCCTCACAGAGCCTTTTTGCGATCTCCGCGGAATGAAGAAGCGTATTGCCCCCCAGCACAAGATCATCGCCGTTGATTCGTGCGCCCAGGACAAACTCTTTTCCCAAAACTTCCCGTGTTCCTTGATAGATCTCCATCACGAGCCGAAGTCGGTTTTCAAGCTTTCCTCCATATTCATCTTTGCGTTGATTGGCGGAACGGGACAAGAACATGGAAAGGGTCATGCAGCTCTCCGCATCCCATTCTAGAGAGTCAAAACCGGCCTTCTCAACCCGAATCGCCGCCTGAACGTGATCCTCGATAATCT
>DAOVAK010000265.1 GCA_030671095.1 Deltaproteobacteria bacterium
GAAAGTGGTTGAACAACTGAAGGAGAAGGGGATAGAAGTCAGCTTTTTTATTGATCCCGATGCATCTCAGATAGAGACGGCAAAACAGGTTGGGGGGGATGTGGTTGAGATTCACACGGGGCATTATTCCGAGGCCCGATCTGAGTCAGAGGCCCAGGAACGTTTCATGCGCATCGCCAAAGCCGCGGAAGCCGCTGAGAAGCTGAAACTTGGAATCAGTGCGGGACATGGCCTCAACTACGTCAACATAAAGAGGTTTAGGTCCCTGCCTCAGATTGAGGAATACAGCATCGGACACAGCATCGTGACGCGAGCCATCTTTGTGGGATTTGATCAGGCCGTCAGAGAGATGATCGCCCTGATAAATGATTTCTGATTTCATCAACTTTAGGCATTTTAGTCCCGCCTGCCACAGCCATTTGTGAGTAACGCCCTTGTCTCCTCGCAACTCACTATTTGGCTGGGCTTTGGTACACTGTACAAGGAGGCATTGGCGGGCAGGTCACTTTAGAGATTAGGGGAGTTGCAAACTGATCTATAACTTTACTCCTTTTCGTGTTTTCGTTCTTTCGTGTTTTCGTGATTTCTTGATCTTTCAACTTTAGGCACTTTAGCTCACTTTAGTTCACTTTAGTTCACTTCCATTTGACTAATGATTTACGGAATCGGCGTCGACCTAGTTAACATAAAGCGTGTAGAGAGGGTTATGGCGAGGTGGGGCGACAGATTTGTAGGTCGCGTATTCACCCCTGAAGAGAAGGAATTCTGTTACAAGCGAGCCTATCCTGCATCAGCCTTTGCCCTCCGTTTTGCAGCCAAAGAGGCCTTTTCCAAGGCCCTTGGCTTTGGAATGCGGAGAGGAATCAGATGGAGGGATATTGAGATCTTCCATCATCCCGGCGGTCAGCCCTATTTGAAACTCCATGGGAGATCCTCTGACATATGCCGGGAGAAAAAGATAACCAGCTTTCATCTAAGTCTCTCAGATGAGGGCGAACACGGAATCGCTGTGGTGGTTCTGGAGAAGAGCGATGAGATTGGTTAAGGTCTCTGAAATACAGGAGATGGATCGGATCACCATCCAGGAATTGGGCATACCGGGTGCAGTGCTCATGGAAAATGCCGCCCGTGGTGCCACCAGGGTATTCCTGGAGCATTTTGCTCCCCCGGCCGATTCCCACGTGGTCGTCTTGTGCGGTACGGGCAATAACGGGGGAGATGGATACGTGATGGCGAGATATCTCCAGCAGACGGGCGTTAGGGTCACCGTTATCCTTTTATCAAAATTGAACAAAATCTCCGGAGACGCCTTGATAAACCTGAAGGTCATCAAGCAGATGGGATTGGAGATTCTGGAGGTCCCTGACGCAAAGCGTTGGGGCACGAAGCGTCGTGTGTTAAGGAACTGTGACTTTATCATAGATGGAATTCTGGGGACTGGACTAAATTCCCCTGTAAAGGGCTTCTATGGCCAGGTCATCAAATATGTCAATTCGTTGGGCAAGCCAGTGATGGCCATTGACATCCCCTCTGGTCTCAACGCAGACACGGGGCAGATCATGGGGGTCGCCATCAAGGCAGAGCTCACTGCCACCTTCGGTTTCCCAAAGGTGGGGCACCTGATTTTCCCTGGCGTGGACCTGGTGGGTCGGCTGGTTAGAATTGATATCGGCATACCGGACTCCGTGGCCAATCAGGTACCCATGAGCTCCGTGATGACTGATCCGGGTGATCTCAGTCATCTATTTGCCATGGAAGAACAGGACATCCACAAAGGAAATAGGGGACATCTTCTGGTCCTTTCCGGATCAACGGGCAAGACTGGGGCCGCAACACTTACAGCACTGGGTGCGCTGCGGGCCGGTGCGGGGTTAGTCACTCTGGGTGTGCCCAAGAGCCTGAATCCCATCCTTGAGGCCAAACTGACAGAGGCGATGACAGAACCCTTGCCAGAGACATCGGATGGGAGTCTATCCCTCAGGGCGGAAAAGGAAATCCGGGCCCTGATGGATGGGAAAACGGCCTTGGCACTGGGGCCAGGACTGTCCACAAACCCTGAGACCACAAGCCTGATCAGACGTATCGTGGCAGGGAGTCGGTTACCGATGGTCATTGATGCGGACGGACTCAATGCCCTATCACAGGATCCAACCTCAATATCCACTTGCAGGGAAAGCGCAATACTTACCCCTCATCCTGGCGAAATGGCCCGGTTGATAGGGATAAAGACCTCAGCCATACAGCATGATCGGATCGGCGCTTCGATCCAGTTTGTGAACAAATACGGATGCCACTTGGTGTTGAAAGGGGCCCGCACACTGATTGCGCAGCCCGACGGCAAACTATACGTGAATCCCACTGGGAACCCTGCCCTCTCCAGTGGCGGGGCGGGGGATGTCCTAACTGGCTTGATCGGAGGCTTCCTGGCCAGGGGTTGGCCCATGACAGAGGCGGCCATCGCAGGTGTCTATCTGCACGGAATGGCAGCAGATTACTTGGCTGAGGATATGGGGCAGGTGGGTGTGCTGGCTGGTGAACTCCTAGATGTTCTACCCGAGCTCATGTTATCACTCTCCCGAGAAGAATGGCCCTTGGAGAGTCCGCCCCCATATGCAGACTTCTATTATCCTCTATAAGTCGTGTACGTATCCCCCGGTTATTGCTGCACAGAGCAGTTACTTTCTCTGTCTGTTGCGCGACTGGGGCTTAAAGATCATCTCTAAGTGGGAGATACCGGAATTTCGGAAAAACAGATTACATACATAACCACCTCTGATGAGGAGACGATCAGGCTTGGTCAAAGACTTGGCAATCTTTTGTCAGAGGGGGATGTGGTCGCATTGGTGGGGGAGTTGGGGAGTGGCAAGACATGGTTTACCAAGGGGCTTGCACTTGGTCTAGGAGTAAGTCCGGATAATATTGTAACCAGCCCCTCTTTTACCCTCGTTAATGAATATAAAGGCAGATATACCTTTTACCACATGGATTTCTACCGCTTGGAGAATCTCCCAGAAGTCTTATCAGCAGGCCTGGAAGAATATCTCCACAACAGTGGGGTTGTGGTTCTTGAGTGGGCAGATCGGTGGCCAGAGATCCTGCCGGATAAGAGGGTCATGGTCAAATTCCTAATCATTGACGATCGCCGCCGAGAAATAACGTTCTCTGCTCACCATCAAAGGGCTGTCGAAATATTGGAGGGGTTCGAACAGGAGAAGGGAAAGGATTAAGTATGTCACTCATCGTCCAAAAATATGGGGGCACCTCTGTTGGCAGCATCGAAAAAATAAGAGATGTGGCAGAGAGGGTCCTCGAGTACTACAAAGAGGGCAACCAGATGGTGGTCGTTTTGTCAGCCATGGCCGGACAAACGGACGGATTGATCCAATTGGCCCACGAAGTGGCAAAGGATCCTGACTCCAGAGAGCTGGATGTACTCATGTCCACTGGCGAGCAGGTGAGCGTGGCGCTCTTTGCCATCACCCTACAATCCATGGGTTTCGACGCCCGATCGCTCCTCGGTTTTCAGGTGGGCATTCACACGGATCAACTCTACGGAAAGGCCAAGATCCATGAAATAGACACCAGCCGTATTATGAAAGAGCTAGACCAGAATAGAATCCTGGCTGTAGCCGGGTTTCAAGGACTGGATGACGAAGGGAACATAACCACTTTAGGTCGGGGCGGCTCTGATACCACAGCCGTTGCCTTGGCTGCTGCGCTAAAGGCGGATGTATGCGAAATCTTTACCGATGTGGACGGCGTTTATACAACAGATCCTAACATCTGCCCCAAAGCCAAAAAAATGGCCTTCATCTCCTACGAAGAGATGTTAGAGATGGCCAGCATGGGTGCAAAGGTGTTAGAAATCAGATCCGTTGAATTCGCCAAGAAGTTCAATGTGCCAATCCACGTGAGATCAACCTTTACAAAGGAGAAGGGGACCATGGTAGTGGGTGAGACAAAGGATATGGAAAAGGTTATGGTGTCCGGCGTCGCATACAGTAAAAACGAAGCCAGAATCACCATAAGAAGGGTTCCTGACACGCCGGGAATTGCCGCACAAATATTTGGACCCATCTCTAAATCTGGTATTGTCGTAGACATGATTATTCAAAATACCAGCGAAGACGGCATAACAGATTTGACCTTTACAGTGCCCAAACCAGAATTCTACAAGACCATGAAGCTGGTCAGTAATGTGGCCCAAGAGATAGGGGCGGAAAGGGTCCTTGGTGATGAGGATATCGCCAAGGTCTCCATCGTGGGCGTGGGCATGAGGATCCATGCTGGCGTTGCACTAAAGATGTTTGAGACCCTGGCCAAGGAAAATATCAACATCATGATGATAAGTACCTCCGAAATAAAGGTATCTTGCGTTATAGAGGAAAAATATACAGAATTGGCCGTTCGGGTGTTGCATAAGGCCTTTGGTCTGGATAGTGATGAATCCTAGGATCAACCATAGGACAACCGGGTACCTGCTTCTGCTCCTCACCCTTTTATTTTTCCATTTCCTGAAATCTGCCCTCATGCCTTCAATGCCTTCAGGGTCTGCGGATGAGGGTCAACTATTCATTCAGGTTGAAGGAGACGTAAAATCCCCTGCTGTTTACGCCTTCAACACGCCGCCCAATCTCGGACAGTTAATAGATAGGGCGGGAGGACTCAGTCATGATAGGGCCCTCCCAAAGCAGTTCGAAGATCTTGCCTTTTCCTCCGGTATGAAGGTGGCAATCCATCTCCGGGAAGAAGAATCCCTTCTGCATCAAAGTGAAGCTCCGCGCGCCCGAGCCTCGCGCCCCGGCGCAGCCTCCCGCGGAGCCCGGGTGGCGAAGGCCGGTGAAATGTCCGCCTTTTATAAAACCACCCTCGGCATACCTATCTATTTGAATAGTGAGTCGGAAATGGGACTGACAGCAATTCCCGGAATCGGTCTTGGGTTGGCAAAAGCCATTGTGGAAGAGAGGACCAAACGGGGAGGCTTCGAAAGTCTTGACGAACTGCTCT
>DAOVAK010000289.1 GCA_030671095.1 Deltaproteobacteria bacterium
CAGTTCCATACCTTTCCTTTGGAAAGGATGAGAAAAGGAGAGCGTCACTTTCACTTCTCTAGGCTCCCCTTGCATGATCATGGTGTCTGAGGGGATCACCATTGCGAAATGGGCAATGGCATGACCTTTCCACCCCACTGAGAGGATCACAAACAGCCAAAAGAATAGCCATTTCTTCATGAGCTCCCACCTCCTTGATAAGCTTGTAAAGCAAAACGGACCACTAAGGTTTAATCAAGGATCTTCCAATCCCTCCAGCCTTCATGGCCCGTCTGTGATTCCGTTTTTAACATCAAAAACTGGGCTTCGTGCCTTTAATTAGCTCCGCTCCGCTCCGCTTCGCAGTGGAGTAATGGAGTACTGGAGTAATGGAATGATGGGTTTGAAGGTACTGTTGACAATTCAACGGTATTTTTCCTGTTTCACCACCAACATTCCACTATTCCACCATTCCATGTGGGTGGCACAACTCGAAAGACCATTAGAATAAGTGTAAGTTCAAAGAGTTATAGAAATTCCGAAACGTTCATTTACCCCTTTTTTGATGTCATGTCAATAATTTCTCCCTCGTTACCATTCCGGCAGTCATTCTTCCCTCTCGGCCAAGTCCAAAACCTTTTACCATAATATGCCACAATCGTTCACCTTAATCCTCCCCAATCGGAGACTTTCTCGGAATCCCTAAAAAAATCTTACCAGATTCTCAATATATTGATTTTTTTTCTTGACTGACCACAATATATTGTGATTGAATATTGTTTCGTCAAAGAGACGGGCGCTGCTTAAAGGGGGCAAACCCGCACATTCATGATTCTTTTCAGAAAGGCCCTCCTACAAAGCCCTTTTGCCATTTTATTTCTATGACCTGTTCTTTTCATCCTATCCTGTAGAGGTGGCGTAGATGTTTGAAGGTATTCGAAAACGTGGCAGTCAGATTGTTGAGTTTGATTCCTCCAAGATCACATCGGCCATTGCCAAGGCGGGAAAAGCGACGAGCGAATTCGGAGAAAGGGAAGCAAGGAAACTCACACTCCGCGTCCTCACCTTGGCCCATGAGTTGCGTCTTGATCCCGTTCCCGAGGTGGAAGAGATCCAGGACATCGTGGAAAGGGTACTCCTTGACTCTCCTTTTTACAAAACCGCCAAGGCATACATCCTTTACCGGGAGCAACACGCCCAGATAAGGAATATTGCGGCCAAGGCGAGTGTTGATCTGGTGGAAAACTATCTTCAAGGGCTCGACTGGAAAATCAAGGAAAACAGTAACATGTGTTACTCCCTCCAGGGCCTGAACAACTACATTTCATCGGATATCACCTCAGAGTACTGGCTGAACCGCATCTATCCACCCGGGATCAGAGATGGGCACAGAAGTGGAGATTTCCACATCCATGACCTGAGTCTGCTTTCGGTCTATTGCGTTGGCTGGGATCTCAAAGACCTGCTCATGCAGGGCTTCAAGGGCGTGGAGGGAAAGGTGGAAAGTGCCCCGCCCAAGCATCTCAGGTCGGCCCTCGGTCAGATTGTCAACTTCTTCTATACCTTGCAGGGTGAAGCAGCGGGTGCCCAGGCCATTTCCAACTTTGATACCCTCCTGGCCCCTTTCGTGCGCTACGACAATCTAAACGACCAGGGTGTGAAGCAGGCCCTTCAGGAATTCCTTTTTAATATCAATATCCCGACGCGTGTCGGCTTTCAGACCCCCTTCACGAACATCACGATGGATCTCTACGTCCCGGAGATCTTCAAAAACCAGCCTGTCATCATTGGAGGCACGGAGCGCAAAGAGAGCTATGGTGATTTCCAGCCGGAAATGGACATGATCAACAAGGCGTTTGCCCAGGTGATGATGGAAGGGGACGCTAAGGGGAGGGTTTTCACCTTTCCCATTCCCACCTATAACATCACCGCTGACTTCGACTGGGACAACCCAAATCTTTCAACGATCTGGAAAATGACGGGCAAATACGGGATCCCCTACTTTTCAAACTTCGTCAATTCTGACATGTCGCCAGAAGATGCCAGATCCATGTGTTGTCGTCTGCGTCTTGATAACAGGGAGCTCTTGAAAAGAGGGGGAGGACTTTTCGGGGCGAACCCCCTTACCGGATCCATTGGCGTGGTAACCATCAACTTGCCACGGATAGGATACATGGCGGAGAACGAGGACGACTTTTTTGAACGCCTGAAGAAAATGGTGTTACTCGCAGAGGAGATTCTCTCCATAAAGAGGAAGATCCTTGAAAAATTTACAGACGGGAATCTCTATCCCTACTCCCATTTTTACCTCAGAGAGGTGAAGGAGGGGACAGGACTCTACTGGAAGAACCATTTTTCAACCATCGGAATCATAGGCATGAATGAGGCGTGTCTAAATTTCTTAGGTGCAGATATCGGCAGTAATGTGGGGCTGGAATTCTCCCTTAAGGTGATGGACTTCATACGCCAAATGATCGCGAAGATACAAGAAGAAACTGGGGATATCTTCAACCTGGAGGCAACGCCCGCTGAAGGCACATCATACAGCCTGGCCTTACTGGACAAAAGAGAGTTCCCTGAAATCATTTGTGCCAACGAAGATGAATATAAGAAGGGGGCAGCGCCATTCTACACCAACTCTACGCAGCTTCCTGTGAACTATACGGACGACATTTTCGAGACCCTCACGCTCCAGGATGACTTGCAAACTAAATATACAGGTGGGACTGTCCTTCACATATATCTTGGGGAGGCGGTCAGTGATGTTGAGACCATAAAGGGGTTGATTCGAAAAATCGTCATCAATTACCGCCTCCCATATTTCACCCTCACCCCCACCTTCAGTGTGTGTCCATCCCATGGATACCTGAATGGCGAACATGAAAGATGCAGTGTTTGTCAGGAAGAGACGGAAATCTACTCAAGGGTTGTGGGGTATCTGAGACCCGTCAAGCAGTGGAACAACGGCAAGCAAGCGGAATTTCATATAAGAAAGACGTTCAAGGTCGCATAGCACGGCGCAAAGCGCAGAGCGCATAGTGCGGATATTAGAAAATCATGGTCTTTGCTCCTGGCTCCATGCTGACAATTCGGGATTTAAGGACCGGCCCTTCGGGCCTTGAGGACTGAGGCAACGCTTTTTCGCTTTTGCCTTGAGCGAAACGGTCCTCGAACAGAGTGCTCCTCGAGCGGAACGATCCTAAGGCTTCTGTCACAGGAGATTTGGCTCTATGCTTTTGGGTGGCTTGCAGAAGTATTCACTGATCGATTTCCCTGGGAAAATAAGTTGTGTCCTCTTTGTATCCGGATGCAACTTCGACTGCCCCTATTGCCACAACCCAGATCTCGTCAGAGGTAAGCGGTTATGTTTCCCACCCTTGGATGAGTCAGTCGTGTACGCATTCCTCGAACGGCGCAAGGGGCTTCTGGATGGGGTTGTCATTTCAGGAGGAGAGCCGACCCTCGCAGAGGATCTGGCGCCCCTTTGTGAAAAGATCAAAGGGATGGGCTATCCTGTAAAATTGGATACAAACGGCAGCCGTCCCCGAGTGATAAAGCATCTCATTAATGGGGACATGGTGGATTACATTGCTATGGACATTAAGACGGCTCCATCTCAATACGCCAGATTTGTAAAAAAAGATTACGATTCAAATGACATATGTGCGAGTATCCAAATCATCATGGCGTCTTCTGTTCCCCATGAATTCCGGACCACGTGCGTAAAGCCTTTCGTGGACAGACACATCATAGAGGATGTGGCAAAAACCATCAGTGGCGCAAATCGTTATGTCCTTCAACGGTTTAATAATACGAGGATATTGCACCCGGAGTTCTTCAAGGAGGCTGAGCCTGGATACGGCATGAATGAACTCATGTTTTTCAAGTCCATAGCAGAGCCATGGGTTAAGGAGTGTATGGTTCGCTGAGATTACGAACCGTTTTAGTCACGCCGACTTGACCCGCCAAAAAGTGCAGATTAATTTGCAAGCAGTCTGTAATTATATGCCAAGGGAGGAGGGTAATGACACTGGAAATAGTCCGTGACACTTTGGCGTGGTGTACAGTAATAAACATAATATTACTCCTGTGGTGGTTTTTATTTTTCAAACTGGCTCACGATTGGATGTATCGGTTTCACAGTAAATGGTTTAATCTATCTGTTGATAGGTTCGACGCCATTCACTATGCAGGAATGGCAGCGTATAAAATGGCTATATGGCTGTTCAATCTGGCGCCTTATTTTGCCTTGCGCATTGTGGGTTAAGTTGGAGGCATCCATCAGTGATGTGAACATAAAAAGGTGAACACGCTGGGCCCCTTAAGCGTCAGGAAGCACCGGCTTTTGCATGTGTTTTCGCTTGCTATTCTTCTGGACTTCCGCAAGCTCGAAATTTACAAGATTAGGTTTTCTTTAATTGAAAGGCCACTACTGAGGGGGTCATCCTAAAGTTGAGCGGCACCCGCTAGGGCGTCCGCTCCAATGCACTTTTAGGTGTATGATAATTCGAGGAATGGCGCAGCATTACAGAGATCTGGTACCCAAATGTCACACTTACCCATGATACGTCTGCCAACACCAATAAATTTCCATCCTAGCTCATTTGCGGCGTTCAGATCCCATTCTGCATCACCAACGTAGATGAAATTGGAAATCGAG
>DAOVAK010000236.1 GCA_030671095.1 Deltaproteobacteria bacterium
CACAAGAAAAAGGGGAAGCCAGCAAAATCTGGTTCCCCCTTTTTTTCTGGTGCCTGGGGCGAGGATCGAACTCGCACGAGGCATAGCCTCAAGGGATTTTAAGTCCCTTGCGTCTACCAATTCCGCCACCCAGGCTGTGACCAAAATTTTTAATATTACAAAGGACATATGTCAAGGTGATATTACTCACCCCCACCCCCGTATCAAGTACGGGGCAGGCCCGCCCTCCCCCGTTCGAGGGGGAGGGTTTTGGTTGAGGGGATTTGGGGTCAGCGGAGATAAATGGGGTTGGAAAAGATCCAGGGCCGCCAGCCGAAAGGGAACACATGGCGGTAGACCTCGATGCGGTAGACCCCCCGCTCTTGGGCCCTGTAAACGACCTCTTTGCTCCGCCACGTCTTTTCCAGCTGTCCATCCTTCAAAAGCCTGATCTCTCCATCATGGGGCAAACTCACCACAAAATCCCCAGCCTGAAAAGGGCCTTCCTCTCCCATAACCAGGCCTGATCCTGCATCGGAATGGAAAGAGAAGCGGAAGCCCTTGGCGGAGCAGATTTTCTCATGGGCGATAAACAATCGGCCCTCCCGCATGGCCCCGTAGACTTCCTTCTTCGCCTGTTTAAAGTCTTTTGACATCTTATTGTCGAGAAGTATATGGATGCTGACCGTCCTTAGTAGATGGTCATACGAGAGGGGCTTGAAGTTGATCAAAGCGTATCTGAAGACAGATCCATGGGCGTCTGATCCTCCAACCGCAACCACCCTCCTATGGCGACAAAGATCATCCCAGAAAGCGAGGGTCTTCTGACTCGGAGGTTTGAGACTGAGGCTTTTGAAGGTGAGCAGGAACAAACCATGAAGGGCAGACTTGACCCGTTCTTTCCAGCGGGAGGTGTAATTCCATATACAAACGCCCGTGTATCCTTCAACCGACAGATCGTTCCAGGTATATGCCATTGACTTTTCGCTAAGGGGCATACCCTTCTCAAAGGGGTGGGCCAGAAAACCGAATCCATCCTGCCCATTAACCCGATCAATGACCTCCTGGGGTCCCAGGCCGTGGCCCTTGATCATCTTTTTCAAATCATAAGCCAAATAATGGTGATAGCGCCCCCCTATTTCCAGGCCAATGAGCACCAGGACATCTTCATAGAAGCCCTCCTCTTCCAGATGCAGGGAGTTGGTCAGGTAATCATGGTCATTGAGGCAGACAAAATCCAGATCAGCATTTGCGGCTGAACGGGCTATCTGCGAGATATTGCCGCCGCCATCAGAGTAGAGGGAGTGAATGTGCAGATTTCCGATATATTCAAAATGCGACATGATGCCCGATGGTAATGGTATTGGAATAATGGAATAGTGGAATTATGGAATGTTGGGTTAAAATCTATCCTTGATGCCGGATATTTGCTGGAAAATGAGTTGCTTACCCGGTATCCGGTATCTGGAATCCCGTATCTGGTATTTGGAAGCGGCCGGCCCGGTCCGTCCTCCGCAGTAACCTGTCGGAGCGAAGCGGAGATCCCGTTTGCGGGGCTACGGAGGATGGATGGCCGGCCCTATTCATATTGACTGAGTGCTTCTAACCCCATCTTCATCGGCTTGTAAACCGTGAATATACCAATGATCAAGACGGCTACAAAGGAAGGGATGATAAAGAGCCACTGAAGCCCCGTGAGGCTCACTCCCTTCACGTTGGCCATGAATATGACATAGACTGGGCCTGCTTCCAGAACGATAATTGAGGCCATGAATATGACACTCACAATCATGTACATGACGCCCCCAAAGCCTGTGGCCACCTGTGCGATATTCTCAAATTTGAAATTGGGGTAGAGGGCTCCAAACCCAATCCCAAGGGCGACAATGCCGAAAATGGCCAGAAACATGGTCACTGAAGAAAGGATCATCATAAAAGGGCTCACATTGAGGAGATAGTTGGTGAATATAATGAGTACCTCACCTAGGATGAGCATGGGCAGAATGTAAAAGGCATATTTTCCCCAGAGGAATCTTTTAATGGGAAGGGGCGAGGAACGTATAATCCAGAAGGCCCCGCCTTCAGAACTGACAGCGGGAAATATGAAACGGACCGAGACGGCCGAAAGCACGAAACCTGCAAGACCCATATTCAGAAAAGCGATTTCATTCTGAAGGAATTCTATGCGGATGGGACTCCGATCCAATGGCAAGACACTGAAGTTATAGAGATAGACAACGACAAGGGCGCCCAGTAAGAGCAGTTGAGACCACTGGGTATTATCCCGAAAAAATGTGCGGATGTCTTTGTTCATGATTGAGGCCAGATCACGCCCCATCGGCTTTGTAAAGAATTTCATGAGCAAATTTAGGGCGGTGTTCCCACCTCTTCTTCTCTTCTTGGCTTCTTGTGATTTGGAAAAACCCTCAAAATAGATGGCCCCTGCTACCCATATGTTAATAACAACCAGGAAGGCCGCTGTAGACCAGACAAACATGGTACCAAAAAGGTGACTTCTGCTGCCAGACCCGCTCAGATAGTGCCACAAGGTCTCCGTGACCCAGTGGGTGGGTAGATAAGGGGAATCTGGGGCCTTTAGGGCGCCTAAATATTGCATGACACTGAAAAAGGCATCCGGATCCACCAGCCTTTCGGGTCTCAGAAATCGGAACATCAAATAGAGGCCAGCAATCAGGAATATGACCAGGAGCATGACGATGTCCCTTGTCCTCCTTGCAGGGAAGATGTGGACGATAATCATGGTGAAAAGAATACCGATTCCCGCCGCGATAATCGCTATGGCCAAACCCATGTGCAAGACTGCGAAATAATAGCCTGGGCCTGGGCGATAGACGTAGGCGTAGGCCATCATGACAGGGAGACCAAAAATGATGACCATCCAAGAGCTGTCAACAAGGGTGTACACGGACCGGCTAAGAAAAAGTTCTTCAAGATAGGCCGGCATGGAGTGACAGAGTTGCAGGTCGTTGGAGAGATAGAGGTTTGAAAGGGCCGTTATGATGTGGCTGAAGATCAGTAGTGAAAAAAATGTCAACAGGACCATTGAAAGAAGATGATAGGCCAGCAGATCCCCTATCACCTCAACAGATTGAAAATAGATGAGCACGCGGCACGAGAGGACAAACATCCCCGCCCAGAAACAGAGGCCAACGAGAGCCATGACAAAAGCCCTCTTTCGTGCTCGAGAAGCAGATCTGGCGAGGCCGTTTCTAAAGCCAAGAATTCTTGGGCTAAGAAGAAGATAGAGATTTCTCATGAGCAACCGTCCCACCCTCTGTGAGTTTCAAAAAGATGTCCTCCAGATTGCCATCCACGCCCGCCTGCCTTTTTAAGTCCTCCGCCGTTCCTGTAGCGATAATCTTTCCCGCCTGTATGATGGCAATTTCCTCGCAGACTTCTTGGGCTACTTCGAGGGAGTGGGTGGACATAAAGATGGTTCTGCCTTTTTGTGCCTGTTTTCTAAATATATCTTTCACAAGTCTCGCGCCCTTGGGGTCAAGGCCCACCATGGGTTCGTCAACGACGATGACCTTGGGGTCGTGAAGCAGCGCAGCACACATGATCAACCTTTGCTTCATGCCATGAGAGAAACTCTCTACGAGTTCATCACTCCAATGGCTCAATTCAAAAAGCGCAAGTAGCTCGCTGATGTTACCATTAAAGGATTCAGAGTGATTTAAACCATATAGCCCGGCTATAAACTGAAGGAATTCCCGGCCAGTCAGTTTTTCATAGACAAAAGGCTGATCAGGCACAAACCCCATGCGGCGCTTTGCCTCGGATGGATCTTTGGCTATATCTATGCCGTCTATCAAAACTTGTCCCGCGGTAGGTTTCAAAACCCCGGCCATCATCTTGATCGTGGTGGTTTTGCCTGCACCGTTTGGGCCCAGAAATCCGAACACGACCCCTTTTTTGATTTGCAGGTTGAGGTTATCAACGGCCTTAAATCCCCTGTACAATTTGGTCAAATTATTCAAATTAATCATACTGATAATCCAAAACCTTTAATTTTAGTTTGCCTATCAAGCCTGCGATTTCCACCTGTCTTTCAAGGTTTCCTTCCACCAGCTTAATATGGGTTGCATCAACGGGCATTTGATTGAGCGTGGCATCCATGGAAACCCATTTTCCCACGTAGGCTTCTGTCCAGGCATGGTAGAAGAATTTTCCTCGGGTGTAGACCAGCCCAATGCTAAGCCTGGCCGGAATCCCTGATGCCCTAAGCAGAGCGGTCAACAGCGTGGCATGCTCGTTACAGTCCCCGAGCCTTGTTTCTAAAACCTCCAAAGCGCTAGGCACACTGACCACGGGCCTTTTCTCCAGGTTATGATAAACCCAGGTAAACAGCCTTCTGCTTACCACCAAGGGGTTTTTCTCGCTTCCGGAGATTCTTCTCGCTTTTTCTATGATCTCCTTTTCATCGCTTTCAATATTAAATTCCGGTTTCAGGAAAAGCTTCATCCGGTCGCCATGTTCAGGGTATGGCACTGAATAAGAGGCCCGAGAAGGTATGTACTCTCTGGATATCTCCATGACCCCTTCATGAAAGCGCTGTCGTCCCCCCGTCAACACATCTGGGTCAAGGGCGGCGTTGTTAATGCCCTCAACCTGTAGTTTTAGGTAATTCACCCGGGAGGGTTCAGGTAACCTTCTTTCCACGCTGATGGAGGCCGCGTCATAAAAATCCACTTCCCCTTGCCCATCAATATCCAGGGGAGCCGCCGCCGCACTGGACTTGACAATGGTAAATCCCATGAACCCTTTCTCTTTCAGGGTTGTGCCGCTCTCGTCTACCCAGGAAGTGAGCAGATTGCCCCACATTTCGGTTTCTAATCGAAAGGCGTTGTATCTTATCCTGTTAATGGTGATAGGTTCTCTGGCCACCACTTTGATGACCGCCTCCTTCTGGGCCGTCGTGGAAGGATCAAAGATGGGCACCTTGAATTCCTCTCCTACCCTGATTTTTCTGGACTTCAAAAAATAGCCCACACAGGCTCCCATCATGGGTGGAGCGGATAGCCTAATCCTCTGCGTTCTTTTGGCTTTGCCTCTTGCAGTCTCTAGTAGAAGCTCGTCACCCTCCACCGTTCCTGATAAATTGAATCTAACAACGCCAGAGCTCATACTGAAATTGAAACTCTTTAACAGGAAATTATCATCGACTCGGCACTGTGTGGCCGTGTATACACCACTGGCCAAGCCCATAAGGTTTAGTCTTAAAAAAACCTCCTCTTGCACTAAATAACCACCATCAAAGGGCTTGATGAGGCTCACGGTGTATCCCACTTTCTTATCCTTGAGATAGATCTCTTTCCACTCACGTTGGGGAGAATCGATGGTACCCGCCACGTGCTTGGAGGCCGTAGA
>DAOVAK010000781.1 GCA_030671095.1 Deltaproteobacteria bacterium
ATAGGCATCATTGCCCATATTGATGCTGGGAAGACCACGATCACTGAGCGGATGTTGTACTACACGGGCCGGGTACACAAGATGGGAGAGGTCCATGATGGAGAGGCCACCATGGACTGGATGCTGGAAGAAAAAGAAAGGGGAATAACCATAACCTCAGCAGTAACCTCTTACAATTGGGCAGGACACACCATCAACATCATAGACACCCCTGGTCATGTGGACTTTACCATCGAGGTGGAGCGATCCCTAAGGGTCCTGGATGGAGCCATTGGGGTCTTTTCCGCGGTGGAAGGCGTAGAACCCCAGTCAGAAACGGTTTGGCACCAGGCGGACAGATATGAAGTGCCAAAGATCGCTTTTATCAACAAAATGGATCGCATAGGGGCTGATTTTTTCCAGGCCGTCAAGATGATCGAAGAGCGCCTGGGGGCTACTCCCCTGGTCCTTCAGTTACCGTGGGGGGCCGAAGAGAACTATGTTGGAGTGATTGATCTCCTCAAGATGAAAGGCATTGTGTGGGAAGAAGAGACGCTTGGCGCTGAATTGGAAGAAGCCCCCATCCCTCCTGAGCTTATGGAAGAGGCCTCCAAGTACAGGGAAATGTTCCTGGAAACCCTGGCAGACAAAGACGATGTGATCATGGACAAATACCTAGCTGAAGAGGAAATCGATGAAAAGGAACTTAGGCGCGCCATCCGGACAGCCACTGTAGAGCTTGAATTAGTCCCCATTTTCTGCGGTGCAGCATTGCGCAACAAGGGCATACAGCCTCTTCTGGATGGCATTGTAGACTATCTTCCTTCCCCTCTCGATGTGCCTGCCATCGTTGGCCACGACCCAGAAACCGGAAAAGAGAAGCTACGTCCAGCAGAAATCAAAGGGCCGTTCTCTGCCCTGTCATTCAAAGTGATAATGGACCAGGGCAGGAAAATGACATACGTAAGAGTCTACTCTGGGACGGCTAAGGCGGGTGATACTGTCTTTAATCCGGGGAAAAAGATGAAAGAAAAGTTGGCCCGGCTCTTGAAGATGCACTCAAACAAACGAGAACGGATTCACCAGGCTTCTGCTGGTGACATTATTGCCGTTATGGGCTTGAAGGTGACAACCACTGGGGACACCCTATGTAACGAGGGGGATCCCGTACTGCTTGAGCCCATACAATTTGATGAGCCCGTGATTTCCATGGCTGTCGAGCCCAAGAAGGTCCAGGACCAGGAGAGACTCCTGGACGCCCTCGGCAAACTATCTGATGAAGATCCCACCTTTAGGTTCCGAATTGATGAGGAAACAGGGCAGACTATCATGTCGGGTATGGGAGAACTTCATCTGGAAATCAAAGTTGGTCGCATCAAGAGAGAATTTTTGGTGGATACCAACCAAGGCAAGCCCCAAGTGGTTTATCGAGAAACCGTACAGCAAAGCGTACAGCGAGTGGAAATCTTTCGAAAGGAGCTGGCTGGACAGCAACATCTTGCCGGTGTGAAAATAGAAATCAGCCCTCTGCCGCGAGGCAGTGGTAACCGGTTTGTGGACCGGTGCAAAAACCCCGACCTCACGGAGGAATTCCTTGCAGCCATTAAGGTGGGCGTTGAAGAGACCGCCAGCGGCGGTGTACTCATGGGTTATCCCATCATAGACGTTGAAACGGCTCTCTTGGAGGTGCAGATAAACGAGATGTATTCAGGCGAAATGGCCTTCAGAATTGCATCAGCAATGGCCTTTCGAAATGCCTGTAAAAAGGCTGCCCCAGTCCTTTTAGAGCCCATTATGAAGGCGGAAATCCTTATTCCTGAGGAGTTCATGGGCGA
>DAOVAK010000338.1 GCA_030671095.1 Deltaproteobacteria bacterium
GATCGACCGGGAATGAGGTCACCCCCATAACATGCTGACAAATTGCGTTAATGGCCGCCAGACTGATCATCTCTTTAATAGGATCGTCACTGCCAAATTCAAGCGCAAATCCTTGCGGGTTTTTCTCGATAAATTCCGACGGCAGTAAAGCTGTGTATTCTTCCATTTTTTCGTCAGGCAGAAGAACGAAGCTGATGCCGGCCGATCCGTCTTCCAGACTGATGGCCATAAACTGGGCATCTTTTGGTTGGTCGCCCTTATGGAAAGGAGGAAAGAAGATATTTGCTATTGGTGGAGGCGTAAATTTTGTGGTTAATTCCATGACCATCTGTCTGAATTCATCTTTTAAACCCATTGCAACCCCTCAATCTTTCTCTAATTGCTGATACCTTCCAGGAACGTTCAATCGACCCTATCCTAATTTTATTGGTGCTTTCTAATTCGAAACCCCAATATACCTATACAGCAAAAAATAGACAGTAGCAAGGTAGGCGCTGTGTTAAACATTTAGGATTTGTGATACTTACCATTAGGTACAAGTATCATCCACCTCAATAATCTGTGATATGTCTGACATCCACGCTGCCACTGATTCCAGATCACTGCTATATGACTCCTTTAAGCTAAACAAAAAGTTATGATATGTATTTTTATCCCCGCAGCAAAGTACAGAATCAAAGATGCCAACTTCCGGTTAGGCTCCCTACCTGCCTTAACGGGCACGGTGTTGCATCGAAGTTTTCTTCCGTGACTTACACGCCATTTCGGCCAGGGTGTTATCCTTGGCTCCCGTTAGGATTTTCGATTGTCAAAGAGCATCCTGACCGAGATACTGGGCCTTAATTCACGAGGCAGTTTCTTTAGATTGACCACCTAAACAGAGTGTTTGCCGATATCGAGAAACGGAAAAGAAGATATTGTTCTACTTTTAATGTTGGGCAGGTCAATATCGACATCCTGACCGGGTCCGCTGTCAGTAGGCAGAAGAGCCAAAAGAAACGTTGGCAATAGCTCTGATATTATTGAGATTTAACTCGGCATTTTTGCTTTGGGACTACCATTAAACCCTCCTGCGCCGCATAAGAGTAATTTACTCGATATTGGTCATGAACCAACATCAATTGCCCCTCAGAAAATACGATATTATCTATCATGAACTTCCAATGTCTGTAAGTGTTGATAGCCCTTGAACAATTGCTTGAATGAACTCTGTCCTTCCACAAAACCAGCAATAAATTCAGTGTTTTAACCTTCATGACATTAAGGATTTGGATAAACCAATGTTTACGGGAGCACACCATCGTGCTAACCCTTAATCAAAAGAATTGACTTGTGCATAAATCACGTTTCAGCTATTTTCTTAGGCCACAAGAGCAAGGAGCTATGTCTGAACAATAGACAGGAGACAAGAACATAAATATATGACTCGCTTAAGGAGGAAATCTCCCTAAACACAATTCCGCGGGAGCCGCAGTCCATGGGTTTACGAAAAGGAGGTCTGGCACAGTTTTTTAACCCGAGGAGTATCGCCATTGTCGGCGTTCCAAGGAAAGACTACCGGTTTGGGGGGCTGAGCTACTTAAACAAATTTAAAGAATACGGATTTCCAGGGAAACTCTATCCCATCAACCCAAAGGCCATTGAGATATTAGGGCTCAAGGCCTATCCTGACTTGTCCTCCCTTCCAGAGGTGCCTGACCTGGCCATTGTATGTGTGACCGCACGGCAGGTCCCCACGATTCTCGAGGAATGTGCCCGGATTGGCCTGAGGCACATTCATATCCTTTCTTCCGGTTTCAAAGAGATAGGGACCAAGGAGGGAGATACGCTTGAGCAGCGGGTTACCGCCATTTCAAACGAAAACGGACTCCTGGTCATCGGCCCCAATTGCATGGGACCTTATTCCCCGTCCGGGAGGCTGACCCCATGGGGGGCCATACCCGGGATGAGTGGACCCCTTGGAATCATTAGTCAGAGTGGCGGCCTGGCCCAGCGCCTTACCGAATATACATCTTCCTTAGGGATTGGTGTTGAGAAGGCGGTGAGCATGGGAAACGCCGCGGTCCTCTCCACTATTGACTATCTTGAGTTCATGGCCCAGGACGAAAAGATTCGGGTGATCGCCATGTATCTGGAAAGCGTCAAGGACGGGACGAAACTCTTTCATTTAGCCAAGGAAGTGAGTCAAAAAAAGCCGATTATCCTCTGGAAAGGGGGAGAGACAGAGGTTGGTGCTTCGACCGCCGCCTCACATACAGGTGGCATGGCCGGTGAGATGAAGATCTGGGAGGCCTTTTGCCGCCAAACAGGGTTGGTCCATGTGCGCTCCATGGATGAGTGGGTGGACGCCATCATGGCCTTCTCTTTCCTCACCGCGCCGACCGGAAAAGGGGTCTTTCTCATTGGCGGGGGAGGGGGAAACAGCGTGTCCAACAGCGACCTCTGTATTCGAGAGGGTCTTGATGTTCCCCCTCTGTCTGAGCCGACCATAGCGTGGCTTCGGCAGCGTGGGCCCGCGGCCGGATCTATTTTTGGAAACCCCCTCGACATGTGGCGGGTCTTTTCTGATCCTGTATACCTCACCGAACTCCTCGATCTGGCTTACAAGGATCCTTGTGTGGGAATGATAGTCGTTGACCGGCTTATTAAAAGAAAGGCGTATCATATACCTGAGTCCCTGGATCCAAATCCGCAACTAATCGACTTTCTTAAAAAAGAAGGGTATCAAAAGCCGACGGTTATCACGGTGGATTCTGATGGTGGGGATCTTGATTTGGCTTCAAAAGGGACTGCTCTGAGGGCAGAGTTCTGCAGGGCGAAAATACCGGCCTATCCATCGCTTCAAAGAGCCGCAAAGGCCCTGATGCATCTCCACCGCTATCATACACATTTTGTCAGGCCTTGATCTGGAATCGCTAAAGGGAGTCTATCATGTCAGATGCACCCATTCTTTTAAAATTAAAGGCAACCGGGAGACCCCATAACACTAAAATAAGGAACGCATATGTCTGAGATGCGGAAAAAAGCGATTGAAGGGTTAAACGTGAACGATACATTCAAGGTTGAGCGGACATTCACTGAACAGGATGTGATGCAATTTGCGGATATTACCCTGGACTACAACCCATATCATCTTGATGACCGGTTTACTGCCGCGAAAAAGCAACCCGGCCGCATCTGTCACGGCCTTCTGGTCACCAGCATGATGACCCAGATCGGCGGCCAAATGGGTTGGTTGGCATCCCGCTTTGATCTTCAGTTTAAGAAACCGGTTTATTTCGGCGATACCATTACCTGTACGGTGACCCTCCATGATATCAACGAAAAGGGCCAGATTAAGGCAACGGCCGGGTTTGTAAATCAGAAAGGCACCAAGGTTCTAGATGCCGTTCTGGAAGGGATTCTGGCGAGACAAGAGGAGCGGGAGGTCATGAAGACCATGTTAGCTGAAGGAGATCCGACAAATAAATTGTATGGATAAGTCGACTACCACCCCCAAAAAAGTCGCTTGAAATATGACCCGGAAAGGAGGGCAACACAATGAGTTTAAAGGATAAATATGCTATCGTTGGCGTGGGATACACCCCGCAGGGAAAGGTCCAAGACAGAACAGCCATGAGCTTTCATGTTGAGGCGTGTGTCAACGCTATTAAGGATGCCGGATTGAAAAAGGAGGATATCGATGGCCTGATCTGCTACCGGTACTTTAACCCGGCCCCGGGCGAATCCGAGGCAACACCATGGTTCCTGGCCCAAAAATTGGGGTTGGCCCCCAATGTTTTGAGTCAAGAAAGCGTCTGACTCCGATCTTCCCTTCAGTACGCTGTAGGCGTGCTCGACGCCGGGCTTTGTCATTACGTTTTGGTCTCCTACGCTGATAACGCCCTCTCTGCCAGAAGACCGGATCGCCATAGCGGCCATATTTTGGATGATAACGCGCCGGTGTTCGGACAATTTGGCGCAGTGTCCAGATATGCGATGGCGGCACAAAGGGCCATGCATACCTTCCGCACCGGGCCGGAGACATGGAAACAGATAGCCGTGGGACAGCGCAAGTGGGCCAACCTGAATCCAATTGCCACGATGTTTGACCGCCCGTTGACATACGAGGACTATGATCGTGCTGCGTATGTCGTAGAGCCATTCCGGCTGTATGACAACTGTCTGATAAGCGATGGCGGGCGGGCATATATCGTAACCTCTGTCGAAAGGGCAAGGGATCTCAAACAATCCCCCGCCGTCATCATGGGGC
>DAOVAK010000791.1 GCA_030671095.1 Deltaproteobacteria bacterium
GGGCTGAACCTGTGAACGCATACTTTTTTTGGAGGTAAAAAAATATGGGACTTTATGACTATACGATCTATGATTATATCTGCCGTAATGCCCAGATCTATCCTGATCAGGATTCAATTGTTTTTAACGATGTCCGTTTGACCCACAAGCAATATAAGGAGAAGTGCGATAGACTTGCTGCGGGTCTTATCAAATCGGGTATAGAGAAAGGGGATAGAATCGGAGTCGTTGCCCACAACTGCGATGAATTCATGATACTCTATGGGGCGGCCGCAAAGATGGGTGCCATCGTGCTGCCCGTGAACTGGCGCTTCCAGCAGGATGAAGTCGAATATGTCCTTAACGACTGCACTCCCAAGTTCGCTTTCGCCGATTCGAACTACCACCAGACCGTGAAGGAGGCCCTGCCCAAGTGCAATTCGATTGAGAAATGCTATTCCATAGGCGGCGGGGATGAGAGCGGTGATTTCACTCCTTTTGCAGAACTGTATTCCGAAGAGGGGGCTGACGAAGAGTTCGACATCCCGGCCGATTCAGGCTTTGTCATCATCCATACAGCCGCGGTGGCCGGAAAACCGCGAGGGGCGCTGCTCAGCCAGGGGAACGTGATCGCGGCCAACTTCCCAACCATGGCCCAATTCGGTATGGGACCGGATGAATGCCACATCTGCATCCTGCCCCTGTTTCACGTCGCCGGGCTAAGCCTGGCCATGACCACCATGCACGCAGGTGGAAAAAATGTCATCGTCGAAAGATTCGACCCGGAACTGGTCCTCAAGCTGATCCAACAGGAGAAAGGGACCACCTTTTTCCATTTCGCCCCGATCCTCTCCATGCTCCTGGAGAAATACAAGGAAGGCGACTATGATCTTTCCAGCCTGAGACATTTCAGCGGCATGGACGGACCGGACAACATACTCGCCTTCAGCAAGGTTGTCCCGGACGCCATGATTGGAACCGCTTTTGCCCAGACAGAGGCCATGGGCGTCACAGGTGGTCTAGCCCAAGAGAGGCCGGGCAGCGCCGGCCGACCGACCATTATCTCCAAGGTCAGGCTGTTCGACGATTATGACCGGGAAGTGCCCGTGGGCACACCTGGCGAGATCTGCGTCCGCTCTCCCTCGGTCTTCCTCGGTTACTGGGGCTTGGACGATGACAACGCCTACACCTTCAGGAACGGATGGCACCACACGGGAGATGTCGGCCGTTTTGACGAGGACGGGTTCCTGTGGTATGTCAAGCGCAAGGCCGAAAAGGAACTGATCAAGCCCGGAGGAGAGAACGTCTATCCGGCAGAGGTGGAAAAGGTTATTCTCGAGCATGAAAAGGTTACTGAAGTCAGTGTCATCGGCGTTCAGGATGAAAAATGGGGTGAGGCGATCAAGGCTGTATGTGTTTTAAAACCGGGAGAGTCTCTGGACCCGAAGGAACTGAGCGAATTTGTGGGGTCCAAAATAGCTCGGTACAAGAAGCCACAATATGTGGATTTCGTGGATTCCCTGCCCAAAGCGGAGGATGGGGAAATTGATCGGGATCAGGTTAAGAAGGACCATGGCGGCCAGTATTGATCGCCATCATTCATCCGTAACATATCAATAAATCGGGGTATGAACCCCTGGATTCCCGCCTTCGCGGGAATGACGTTTCTACATCCGGCGTGTCATTCCCGCGAAGGCGGGAATCCAGAAGATTTACACCTCAAGTATTTCCCCCAACTTTTTGAGCTATTACATTCATCCCGAATTTCGAAAGTC
>DAOVAK010000681.1 GCA_030671095.1 Deltaproteobacteria bacterium
GGTCCTGTGGCGAGGGCTGGATCGATATCTAATCTTTTTAGAACCAGGGGCACGGCAGCGCCTATAAAACCTGAGCTTACTATAATCAGGACAAGTGAGAGCGCCACAATGCTCCCCAGTCCGTAATCATATAGCCATACGCCCACGATGAGTCCCAGGAGGATACCGCATATCACCCCATTCAAAAGGGCCACCTTCATTTCCATCCAGAGCCGTTTGCCCATGTGCACCAAACTAATATCCCCAGTCGCCAATCCCCGCACTGCCACCGTTGCTGCCTGCGTCCCCGTGTTCCCTCCCATAGCCATGATCACAGGGAAGAAGAAGGAGAGGGCGAGGATTTTCTCCAGGGAAGACTCGAACTGATTGATCACAACCGCCGCAACAATGCCGCCAAAAAGCCCTGCTATCAGCCACGGCAGTCTCGCCCGTGAAATCTTGAGTGAGGACTCCTCCGCTATTTCCTGACGAATCACACCAGCCATGAGTGAGATATCTTCATCCGCCTCTTCCTCGATTACATCGATGATGTCATCATGGGTGATGCGCCCTATAAGGCGATTCTGCCCGTCCACCACCGGAATGGTCACAAGATCATACTTCTTCACCAGGTGGTAGACCTCCTCCTGATCCCTGTTCACATCGACGGAAATCACCTCCTGATTCATAATTTCACTCACCTTCCGCTCAGGAGGCTCCAGGACCAGGTCTTTCAGAGATACGACACCCACTAACCTGTTGAAATCGTCCACAACAAAGAGATAATAGACATTTTCCACCTCTTCCCTCTTCTCCCTGATGGTTTCAATGGCCTCCTGCACCGTGGCATCCGCCTTCGCTGCAACAAATTCCAGGGCCATAATTCCACCGGCCGTATCCTCTGGATAGGGAAGAAGCTTTTCCAGTTCCTCTGATACATCATCCTCTAGTGTTTTAATGATCTGTTGGGCTCGCTCGGCCGGCAAATCACCCACAAGGTCTGCCGCATCGTCAGAGTCAAGCTCTTGGACAATTTCAGATATGGCCTGGTTGTCAAGCTCATCCAGAATACTTTCCTGTGCGGGCGCCTCCATTTCCACGAGCACATCCCCGGCCCCTTTGGGCTCCAGAAAGTCAAAGATGTGGAGACGTTCATCTTGATCGAGATGCTCTACGAGATCAGCAAGGTCGGCGGGGCGCATCTCATCAATCAGTTTCTTAAGAAACTGTTGATTCTTCTCTCGGATAGAACCTTTAACGTCCTCGATGAGTTTTTCGGAGATTATCTGAGTCATATCTTAGGCCAATAGAAATCTCACGTCCGGTACCTAGTTGCACAAATTGATGCCATCATCATGTCATTAATATTACTTCCCAGTCCAATTTCCCTTTATTTTGCTCAGGATAAATTGCTTGTATTCGGAAGCATTGCTCGCCTCTGGACCGATTTCCTGAACGGGAATTTCAGCCCTGGCCGCGCTCTTGTGACCCCCAGCAGCCCCCCAGTCGCCAAAGAGCTTCTGGGCCATTTTGCCCGCATCAAGTCGGAATCCAGCATTTCTAAGGATGACAACAAGCTTCTGTCCATAAACACCCGATACAATACACCAAGTGGCCTCTGCCATTTTCAGGAAAAAATCAGCAATAAGAACCAAGATATCTGGATCATTTACCCTATCCATGTGAATAAAGGCAATGTCTTTGAAAAACGTCAGGTTTTCCATCGCAGTCCGGAAACTGTTCAGCGTCTTCCTTGTCAATTCAGAGGACTCAATCTTCTTCAAAATATTCAAATTGGCGAACGGATAGAGATACCTGAATGCGTTAATGTCATTGGGAAGAGAAGGTCGGGCAAAATTCTCTGTGTCGGTCTTAATGCCATGAAAGAGAGCTGTGGCCAGCCTGGGAGAAGGCTTGATCTTGGCCGCCCTGAGATATTCGGTCATGATGGTTGAAGCGGCACCGTAATCCTCATGGATATCCACAAATGGTGCAACAGAGTCAGGGGCAACAGGGTGATGATCAATGATGATATCAAATTGGTATCTGCCGAACAGTTTATTATGATGGGGCTGAGAATCCACTATGGCCCATTTTGTGACCTCGGAGCTATTGAGATTCCTGATGTGCTGTTGGTCGATTTTGAGTAACTTCACCAGGGCCAAGTTATCCGCCCTCTTGATGACATTGATGTGAAAAACCAGGGTCTTCTTCACCTTTCGCCAGAAAATCCGCTTCAGAGCGAGGGCGCTCGCCATGGCATCTGGATCCGCGTTAATGAGAACGGCCACGGTGTCATCCGGGCTGACCAATTCCAGCAAT
>DAOVAK010000684.1 GCA_030671095.1 Deltaproteobacteria bacterium
GTATGCCTCTTAAACTCCTTTGAGAATCCGACCCACGAGCTTATGATCAGGGATATTCTAGAAAAAGAGACGCCCAAAATTTCAGTCTCCATTTCTTATGACGTCCTTCCGCAGATCAGGGAGTACGAGCGAACGAGCACCACGGTGACCAACGCCTATGTGAAACCCCTGACTGGCAAGTACCTATCAAAGCTTTCCGGTAGATTGGAGTCCATTGGATTCAAGGGTAAGCTTTTCATCATGCTCTCAAGTGGGGGTATCACATCTGTGGAAACGGCTGCCAAGTTTCCTGTAAGGATTATCGAGTCAGGACCAACCGCAGCAGTTATAGCCGGCCAGTACTATGGAAAGTTTTT
This sequence comes from Deltaproteobacteria bacterium, assembly GCA_030671095.1. The sequence continues at coordinate 357 of DAOVAK010000684.1, forward strand.
TGATATTCCGGAGATGTTCTGTTTCGACATGGGAGGAACCACAGCCAAGTCCTGTTTGATTCAAGAGGGCGTAGCTGGCGTTGTGCCTACCTTTGAGGTGGGGCGTGTGCAGCGCTTCATGAAGGGCAGCGGGCTCACTATACAGGTGCCAGTCGTTGATTTGATGGAGATCGGGGCAGGTGGGGGCAGCATTGCTAAAGTGAGCAAAATGGGCACGCTGCAGGTTGGACCAGAAAGTTCCGGGGCGGATCCGGGCCCCATCTGTTACGGGAGAGGCGGAAATGAACCAGGCGTTACAGATGCGGATCTCTTGCTGGGCTATCTGGATGAGAACTATTTTCTGGGCGGAGAGATGAGGCTTGACAGAGAAGCCGCCAGGCGCGGCATTGAGGAAAAAATTGCCAAGCCCCTCGGGGTTTCTTTTATACAGGCTGTATGGGGAATCCACGATCTTATCAACGAGACCATGGCTGCGGCCGCCAAGACCCATATCGCAGAAAAGGGCGGAAATCCCAAGGTGGTCACCCTTGCGGCTTTTGGTGGGGCAGGGCCCGTGCATGCCTATGGTTTAGCCAAAAAACTGGGCGCGCCCAGAATAGTCGTTCCCCCCAATGCGGGTGTAGGTTCGGCCCTTGGCTTCTTCACGGCTCCCAGGGCATATGACCTGGTAAGGAGTCACAAAGTGACCCTTGAAGATGCAGACTTTAAGGAGATTGAAAAAATCTTCAAAGAGATGGAAGCGGAAGGGGCCAAGACGCTACAAAAGACGGGCACAGAGGAAAATACCAGATTTGAGCGGTCTGTGGATATGCGCTTCGTGGGCCAAGGTTCTGAAACCGATACGCCGGTCCCCGAAAAGGACTTCACCAAAATCAAGAAGGAAGAGATCCGCCGACGCTTTGACGAGATATATGAGAAGCTCTATGGCAGAACCTATCCTGATTCCCGCGTTGAATTCGTGAACTTCAAGGTGAGAGCGAGCCTACCAGAAAAGCTCCTACAATTCCCCAAGCTGGGGAAAAAAGTAGATTCGCTTCGGGATGCCGTGAAGGGGCAAAGAAGCGCTTATTCAGGCACAGCCGAGGATTTTATCCCGTACACCGTCTATGACCGGTACAAGCTATTTCCGAATGCAGAGTTCAAGGGCCCGGCAATCATCGAAGAGAGAGAATCGACAGTGGTCATAGGGGAAGACGCATCAGTCTTCGCAGACGACTATGGCTTCTTGTGGATAGACCTATAAAGAGGCTTGGAGTAATGGAGCAATGGACTACTGGAGTAATGGATATCCAATACTCCAACACTCCAACACTCCAATACTCCATTCCCATTTGGAGGAATGAAAATGGGACAGAAATTTGACCCCATTACTTTAGAGATACTCTGGCGCAGGCTACTCTCTATCGTGGACGAAGCAGACAGCACGGTTGCGCGCACGGCATTCTCAAGTCTCCTGCGCGATGCCCACGATTACACGTGCATGTTTACGGATGGCAAAGGGAGAGAGTTGGCGCAGGGTACATTCGCCACACCAGGCCAGTCAGGAGCCATGGCCTTGGGAATCAAAAATCTCATAAGACAGCTCCCTGATGACAGTTATGAGCAAGGAGATATCTTCATAACAAATGATCCCTGGGCACTCGCAGGGCACCTCAATGATGTTTGCGTCATGAGCCCCATTTTCTATAAGGATCAGTTGACGGCATTTACGGCCTGTGTATTTCACCATTCAGACATAGGCGGGAGGGTCGCCTCGGACAACCATGAAGTCTTTGAAGAAGGCCTCTTTATACCTTTGGTAAAGCTCTATGATGGAGGCGTTCTTAATGCGTCTGTCATGGAGATGATTCGGTGGAACGTGCGTACACCTGATGAAGTGACGGGAGACATCCGTTCCCAGATCGCGGCAAATCACGTCTGTGCAGAGAAG
>DAOVAK010000274.1 GCA_030671095.1 Deltaproteobacteria bacterium
TAGGTACCCGTATCCCCCATGCATTTGCAGGGCCTCATCAGCACACTTTACCGCTGTCTCTCCAGCATACCATTTCGCCATAGCGATTAGGCCGTGATCTATTGTCCCTTGATCGACTAACCACGCAGCCTCATAATAGAGGTTCCTGGCAGCCTTTACTCTGGTGGCCATTTCGGCCAATTTGAATTGGGTGGCCTGGAAAGAGGCCAGGGGAGCGCCAAATTGGTGTCTTTTCTTCGTATAGTTGATACTCTCTTCCAGTGCGGCCCTTGCAACACCCACGCCCTGGGCACACACATGAAGGCGTGTCCTGTTGAAAAAGCCCATCAATTCACCAAATCCTTCCCCCTCATTTCCTACAAGATTGGAAAGGGGGACCCTCATATCTGAGAATGAGAGTTCTGCGGTGTCAGAAGCACGGATTCCCAGTTTTCCTCGAAGCTTATTTGCTTCATAACCCGGCGTATCCGTTGGGACGAGGATAAAGCTGTGCCGATGATGACGGGAGGGATGTTCAGGATTCGTGAGAGCAAATACGACAACCCAATCGGCAAGGGTGCCGTTCGTAATAAACATCTTCGTACCATTGATGACCCACTCATCGCCCTCTTTTACGGCTCGAGTTGAAGCACTCGCCGTATCGGATCCCGCATCTGCCTCTGTAATCGCCGTGGCTATGATCCCTTCTGCAGATACCAATTTGGGCAAAATGAGCTCTTTCTGTTCTTCGCTCCCATAGAGCTGGATGATCTCAGACCCAAATGTGGTAGAGCCGATGGATTGTCCGATTCCAGGGTCCACGGCCCAGAACTCCTCCGTGATGAGGCTATGCTCAAAGAAACCATAGCCCGCACCCCCATATTTCTCATCAAGGAACACGCCCAGGAATCCCAACTCCCCCGCCTTTTTCCAAATGTTCAGGTCAAAAGTCTCTTGCCGATCGAATTCAAGGGCCCTGTCAGTAAATTCCCCGACAGCAAACTCCTGGGCTGCCTTTATGATATCCTGCTGCTCCTTGCTCAGTTTGAAATCCATAAGATGTCTCCAGTAAATAGCGTTTCCATGGAGTGCTGGCCTCCGGCTCGTAGAGCCTACGCCTCGGAGAGAGTGATGGCCTCCGGCTCCGCTTCCAGCCCGTAGGGCTTCCAGGCCGGAGGGTAGAGCCTCCGGCTCGGAGAGAGTACTGGAGTACTGGAATCTAAGGAATTTCAGATTTTTTTCAACACTCCAACACTCCAACGCTCCCTGGCCCAGACCTGGATTTTGAGAACTCAGTTCAATAGGTTGCACTTACGAATTATCGCAGTATAATCAGAATGTCCCAAGACAGTCGCGCCAGGGCGGGCCATTACTCCAGGTTAGAGGCGAAGCCTCTAGGTCTTTAATTTCTCTTTCAAGGCCTCTGAGATCTTGAAAAGGTCATACACAACCCCATAATCTGCAACCCTGAATATGGGTGCCTTGGAATCCTTGTTAATCGCGATGACGGTGCCTGCTCCCGATATGCCAGCCACGTGCTGGAATGCGCCACTGATACCAAGAGCGAGATAAACCTTGGGCTTAACAGATTTGCCGGATGTGCCCACCTGATGGTACTTGGGCAGCCAATTTTTGTCCACCACGGGACGAGAGCAAGAGATGACTCCTCCCATGAGCTCTGCCAATTCCTTGATCTCCTCGATGTTTTCTTGCTCCCCAATTCCTCGTCCAATGGATACCAGGAGGTCCGCTTGGCCTATATCGATTTCACCCGCACCCGCGTCCAGGAACTCCACAAACTGCTTGCGTGCTTCTGGTAGATCGCTAGGGATTTCCTTTTTGACTAATTCTCCATCTCGTTCCTCAATCTCATCCGGAGGGACTGCACCAGGCCTTACCGTGATAAGATAACCTTCCGATTCCTTGAAGGCGACCCTGGAGAAGAGTTTACCGCTATATATCTGTCTAATGACGATCGGGCGTCCCTCCTCCACCCTTATGTCCACACAGTCTGTGGCAAGGGGTAATCCGCTCTTTATGGAAAGAGAGGGTGCCAGGTCCATTCCCCAGGCTGTGTGTCCCATCAAAGTAAGAAAAGGGCGGTATTCCTCTATGAGCCTATGGAGAATCTCGTTTTGGAGATCAGCATCAAAATTTCTCAGTTGCTCATCCTCCACAGCGATGACCCGGTCTGCACGCTTCGTGAGATCATCCATAAATGTCTCATCCCCTGCCCCAATCATTATGGCCGTCAGGGTATGGGATAGGGCTTGACTCAGTTCACTGGCCTTGAAGAGCATCTCAAGCGTAATCTCTCTCAACTCACCCTGCCTGTGTTCCGCAACGACAAATATCTCTCCCATTTAGAGACTCACCCCCTTTTCCTTGATGATTCTGATGATGTCCTCGGCGACTGTGGATGGATCACCCTCTATCATCTCGGCACCTTCTGTTTCAGGTGGGAAAAAAACCTCTTCAATGATAGTTCTCAGCGCGAGATCATCATCAGAAAGACCCAGTTCGTCGAGCTGGAGCACCTTGAGCTCTTTCTTGGCCGCCTTTCTGATGCCCATGATGGAGACATACCTTGGTTCGTTGATCCCCGTTTGGATGCTGAGAAGAGCGGGAAGCTTGATCTTGGAGACCGCATCTATACCCCCTTCAAGTTCCACGCTTATGGTGGCGTCATCCCCTTCTGGTTCCACGCCGTTTACCACGGCAGCATGGGCGAGGCCAAGGTGTTCCGCCAGCATGATCCCCACCATGCTATGGTTGTCATCGTCGGCCTGAACGCCAGCAAGTACAAGGTCATAGTCCATTCCCTTGATGACTTCCGACAGGGTTCTTGACAGGACAAAACTATCAAGATCACGGTCTCCTGGATCGATCCTTATGGCCCCATCTGCACCCATAGCCAGACTTCTTCTCAGAACCTCTTCATCCTCATCGTTCCCAATGGTGATTGCAGTAACGGTACCCCCCAATTTCTCTTTGAGAAGAATCGCCTCTTCGACAGCATAGTTATCCCACTCGTTGATCACGTAGGCGAGTATGTCCTTACGTACCCCTTTCTTGGATTCGTCAATCTCCAGATCCACCTCCTGGGTAAGGGGGACCCTTTTCACACACACGATGATATCCATCCCTAATACCTCCTAAAATTTTCTTCTAGAAAAATTTTAGATAACGCCCCCGGTTCCCGGGGGCTTCTAAGCCTCCCGAGAGCATTCGGGAGGCGCTTTATAAAATCCTGCAAGGGATTTTATTGACAGAACATGGCCATCAGAGCTATCCCGCTTTGTGCGCCATACTTAAGGGCAGTGCGCAAATTTTTTGGCCCCTCCAGAGAATGCCGGTTAGCCCAGGGGCTTTTCAAATGCCTGAAGTATTACGAATTTCGGATTTTGCCCGCCTGCCTCGCCTGAGTCCCGTTTACACCGAGACAATGGCGGGCAGGGATTTCGGATTTCGGATTCTGCGTTTCACACCGTGGACATGAGTAATTCCATGAGATCCACCACCTTCATCTCGTCCTCTAAACCGGCTGTTTTTATAGCGTCCTCAAAGTGTATTAGACAGAAAGGACATGCCGTGACAAGGATATTCGCCCCCGTCTCTCTCGCCATCCAAAGCCGCTTCTCTGCCATCCTCATTTCCTCCTGTTCAATCTCGTGCCAGAGGATGACGTCACCCCCGCCGCAGCAGAAGCTCCTATCCCTCGACCTTTCCATCTCCACCAATTTTAGACCAGGGAGGGAATGGAGTAAGTTCCGCGGGGCATCATAGACCCCATTGTGACGGCCCAGATAGCAAGGATCATGATAGGTATAGACGTCTTTACCGTCCAGGGGATTCGAGGGCCTTAAACGGCCACTTTCTATCAGCGCAAGAAAAAACTGACTGTAATGAAACGTTGTCATGGGCATGGGATAGTCATTCTTCAGCGTGTTGAAGGCATGAGGATCCGTGGTAATGACCTGTTCGAACTTGCACCCCTTAAGAACCTCTACATTTTCTTCCATCAGGAGCTGAAAAAGACCTTCCTCTCCTATGCGACGGACCTGATGTCCTGAATCCTTTTCACTGGGCCCCAAAATTCCAAAATCTATTTCTGCCATGTGCAGGCCCTTCACGATCGAAGAGGCAATACTTTGGATCCTCGGATCGTACGAACCATAGCTGTCTACGAAGTAGAGTGTATCCACTTCATCGCCCTCTTCTAAAATTTTTACGGGAATGTCTTCCATCTCTTTCACCCAATCAGCCCTTTTCGCAGCCGGTTTGCCAAAGGGGTTCCCCGTCTTTTCAAAGTGCATCAGCACCTGGTTGAATGTCTTTGGATTCTGGGATGTCTCAATGAGATGGCGTCTCATATCTACGATCTTGTCGATGTACTCTATAAAAACAGGACACTCTTCCTCACATGCTCCGCATGTGGTGCATGACCAGATCTCATCATGGGCTATGAGGCCTCCAACCATAGGAGAAGAATCATTCTCTTTATCGTTTCCCCTTTTCCAATTTACAATAGGGACTTTCTCGTAACCAAAATCCCTAAGCTTGATGGTGATCATTTTGGGAGAAAGGGGCCGGCCTATGGCGTTTGCGGGGCAGTTATCAGAGCATCGGCCGCATTCGGTGCAGGTAAAAAAATCCAGGATATGTTTCCAGGTGAAGTCTTCCATTCTTTGAACGCCCAAGGTCTCCAGTTCCTCAAGGTCTTCAATTCCCCATCTCGCAGGTTTCACGCTTCCCTTGCTCAGTTTCCTGAGAAATATGTTGGGAAGGGCCGTGATGATATGAAAGTGTTTGGACAGGGGCAGGTAGTTGAGAAAAAAGAAAAAGGTCAGAATGTGAAGCCAATAGCTCAAAACATGCACGGACCTTAAGGCGTCGGGTGTGCAACCGGAT
>DAOVAK010000664.1 GCA_030671095.1 Deltaproteobacteria bacterium
GTAACAGCTTCATAACCCCCAACAAAAGAGAGGCATTCTTTTCCCCGATCGGTATCTCCCGATCGGGGAAAAATAAAGTCTCTGTGTCCTCTGCTTGCCCCGCCAAAGCCTCGGCGACGGCGGGTGTCTCTGTGGTGAGAAAATTTGCCGAAGGAGCTTGCTGTGAACGTTAATCCCATATTGCTTGAGGTGTTTAAGAACAGGTTTTCTTCCATCTCTGAAGAGATGGGGGTGACCCTGACCAGGACCTCTTTCTCTCCTAATATCAAGGAGAGGAGAGATTGTTCTTGTGCTATTTTCAACAAAGATGGAGACGTCGTGGCTCAGGCAGCGCACATCCCCGCTCACCTAGGTTCTATGCCCCTCTCCGTGAAGTCTGCCATAGAGAGTGTCCAATTCAATGATGGTGATATGGTCATCCTCAACGACCCATTCAAGGGGGGGACCCATCTCCCTGATATCACTATAGTGGCTCCAGTATTTTCAGGAGATAAGGATCCCTTCTTCTATGTGGCGAATCGTGCGCACCACGCCGATGTGGGCGGCATGACATCCGGATCCATGCCTCTAGCCTCTTCCATCTTTCAAGAGGGAATCATCATTCCGCCCATCAAGATCTATGAGACCGGTCAGATAGACAAAAAGATAATGCAGTTTTTCCTCAACAATGTGCGGACACCCGTTGAAAGAGAGGGGGACTTTGCTGCTCAGATCATGGCCAATATAACGGGTGTCAGGAGAATCAAAGAACTCATTGAAAAATATGGCCTGGAAATGGTCGATTTCTATGCCAGAAGCCTTCTGGATTATGCGGAGAGAATCACCAGAAAAACGATCGAAACAATTCCTGCCGGCACGTATACATTTGAGGATTTTATGGACGACGATGGTTTGTCTGAAGAACCTGTCAAGATTAAGGTGGTTGTCCAGGTCAAAGGAGATGAGGTTACTCTGGATTTCTCCGAGTCCCATGCGCAGGTGAAAGGCAGTATCAACGCGGTGTATGCGATCACCTTATCATGCATCTTGTTCGTCTTCAGATCCCTGGTAGAGGAAGAAATTCCAACAAACGCCGGTTGCCTCAGACCCATAACCGTCCTCACCAAAAAAGGGACCGTCGTGGACGCCAATTTCCCCGCAGCCGTTGCAGGAGGGAATGTGGAAACGTCGCAGAGGATTGTGGATGTGGTTTTGGGAGCCCTCTCTCAGGCGCTGCCAAATAAAATTCCGGCTGCCAGTCAGGGGACTATGAACAATATCACCATCGGCGGCATCGATGAAAGGAACGGGCAACCCTTTGCGTATTATGAGACCTTGGGGGGAGGAATGGGGGCCTCAAACAAAGGGCCTGGTGAGAGCGCTGTCCACTCCCATATGACAAATACCCTGAATACACCCATTGAGGCCCTCGAATACAGTTACCCGTTTTTAGTTACAGAATACTCTGTCAGGCGTGAATCAGGTGGCGATGGATTTTTCCAGGGAGGTGACGGGATTGTAAGAGAGATCAAACTCCTTTCGGATGCAGAAGTCACGGTTCTCTCAGAAAGGAGGAAGTTGTCGCCCTATGGTCAAGCGGGGGGAAAGCCGGGCAAGGCTGGGAAGAATATTGTCACAAAAGAAGGCGTCAGTTCTGAAAGGCCCAGCAAATTCAGCGAACAGTTAAAAAAAGGAGACGTGCTCAGGGTTGAGACACCTGGCGGCGGAGGGTATGGGCCGGAAGGTACAGGGCGCAAGGCTCAAGGATAAAGGAAAAGAGACCGAAATGGTCTTGCAATCCCCCCTCCTCCCCTTGTTACAGGGGATGGGGGGATTTTAAGTGACGTTAACGTTTTATGCGGGCTTGAAAGCCAGTGTGGTTCTGGGGCCCTGCTCTCCTTCTTGATGCAGGAACTTCACTGTCATTGGCATACCCACTTTGATGCTTTCAGGGTCGTTTCCGTCCACTTCGTCAATACGGGCATCCACCCGAGCGCCCTCCTCCAGTTCCACCACCCCTGAGACGTAGGGATTCTTTCGATTGTATCCCTGCGCAATCATTGACGGAGGACCTATAGCAATAGACGTGAAGGCACCCAGTTTTCCCTTACCCTTCATTTGCACCCACTCCATATCCGAACTGTAGCACTTTGTGCAGATGGGCTTCGGGGGCACGAAGAGGGCATCACACGCCTTGCATTTGCAACCCATCAGCTTTTCTTCATTCAAAAATTGCTCATAAGCAATATCGCTAAAAGGCCTTTGGTCCATCTTTCTATCTCCTTTCAAGGATCGTAAAAGTGCACGTGCCTCCGGTACCTCCCAGGTTATGGGCTGCGCCAATTCGTAAATCTTTCTTCGGGACCTGTCGTTCCCCCGCTTTACCTTTCAACTGTGTCCAGACCTC
>DAOVAK010000816.1 GCA_030671095.1 Deltaproteobacteria bacterium
GTTATGGAGTGGTACCGGCGAGATAAAGTTCCGCTGGTCCTCGGACATGAAACAGCGGGAGAGGTGGTTGAAGTGGGCAAGGGCGTGCAGAAATTTCAGCCCGGAGATCGAATCGCTGCAACCCACCATGTCCCCTGCAATACATGCCATTACTGCCTCAATGGCCATCACACGGTGTGTGACACGCTGCTAAAGGGAACCCACTTTCACCCCGGTGGTTTTGCCGAGTATGTTCGCGTACCCGCTATAAACGTGGATCGAGGTGTCTTCAAAATACCGGCTGGTGTCACCTATGAGCAGGCATCTTTCATGGAACCCCTCGCATGCGTCCTGAGGGGCCAGAGAAACGCAGGCTTGAAACCAGGGCAGTCGGTATTGGTGCTGGGGAGCGGTATATCCGGATTGCTCCATGTGAGTCTGGCTCGCGCTCTGGGGGCAGGGTCAGTGGTCGCCGTGGATACCATTCCCTTCAGGTTGGAAAAAGCAGAGGAGATGGGTGCCCATGCCTGTCTTAAAGCAGATGAGACCCTGGTCGAATCCCTTAAACACGTTAATGAAGGGCGGCTGGCGGATCTCGTTATTATTTGCTTCGAAGGATTTATTCCACTTGCCTTTCAAAGCGTGGAGAAAGGAGGGACCATCCTCTTTTTTAGCGGGGCGTCCGAAGGGGCCACCATCCCTGTGGCTATCAACGATATTTTCTGGAGAACGGAAATAACCCTGACAAGCACCTATGCGGGTGCGCCATATGACTGCGAAACAGCCCTCAAACTCATACATGCAGGTACGGTTCCAGTCAACAAGACCGTTACCCACAGGCTGGCTTTGGAGGAAGCACGTGAGGGATTTCAGAAGGTTTGCGCGCCTTCAGAACATGAGTGTATAAAGGTCATCGTAGAGCCGCATAAACGAATTGAATATTGAATATTGACTATTGATGATTGAATAAACAAATGCAACGATTGATGGAGAACAAGAATTGGATGCCGAAGAACTCAAGAAAAGAACAAAAAGATTTGCTCACAGATGCGTAAAGCTCGCTGTTGCATTGCCGAAAAGTGCATTGGGAAATCACATACGCACGCAGTTAATACGGTGCTCCACGTCTGTGGCGGCCAATTATCGGGCTACTCTTCTAGGTCAAACTAAGGCTGTGTTTATATCAAAGATCAGTATCGTGATTGAAGAGGCAGATGAATCCGAGTTCTGGCTGGAATTCATTATGGATGAAAAACTAATGGCAAGGGAAAAGGTTTTGCCTCTTTTCAAGGAGGCTCATGAATTATCATCAATTTCCATCACGACAAGAAAAACAGCCCAAAGAAGAAAACCTAATAGCAAGGAGAAGTAGCTTGAAGAGATTCTCTGATCCCCAATCATAAATCGTCAATCAACAATCAACAATTGACAATAGTCAATGGTCAATGTTCAAGAGGAGGAAAAAGATGTCTTCAGAGAACCAAAAAGCATCTGCTGATTTTGAAAGGGCCATCGAGATTGGGCGTCCGCCCACAATCGCAAAACTATTTCCCAATTCAAGGGCTCTCATTGTCAGCGGCAAGGTCATAGATCGGGCCATGGC
>DAOVAK010000804.1 GCA_030671095.1 Deltaproteobacteria bacterium
AAGAAACAGATACCATGGGAACGGTCTTGGTTCCTGAGGAGGCCTATTATGGGGCCCAAACACAGCGGGCTGCGGAAAACTTTGACATCAGCGGTCTCACATTTCCTTCGTCTCTTATAAGGGCATTGGGCATGATAAAAAAACATGCCGCTCGAGTTAACCTGGAGTTGCAATTGCTGGATGACGAACTGGCTGGCGCAATTATCAAGGCTGCGGAGGAAGTTACATTGGGCAAATTGGATGATCAATTTATAATAGACGTGTTTCAGACGGGTTCAGGTACGTCTACCAATATGAATGCGAACGAGGTTATAGCAGGTCGTGCCAACGAGATCCTCACTGGGAAAAAGGGTGGCAAAAGTCCCGTACATCCCAACGACCACGTCAACCTGGGTCAGTCCAGTAATGACGTTATTCCTTCTGCCATTCACATAGCGGCCCTGACCACCATTAGAGACCGTCTTATTCCCGCCGTGCAAAAGCTTCATGGGAGTTTGAAGGGCAAGGCCAAAGAATTCGCCCATGTGAGAAAAATTGGCAGGACCCACCTACAGGATGCTGTTCCCATGTCTCTGGGCCAGGAATTCAGCGGCTATGCCAGACAGGTTGAATGGGGCATTGGCAGAATCCATGGAACGGAAGAGGCCCTATCCGAACTAACCTTGGGGGGTACAGCGGTCGGTACGGGATTGAATACCCACCCCGATTTTGCCCCCAGAGTCATCACCTTCATCTCAGAAGAGACGGGTTGTCCCTTCAAGAGGGCCCTAAATCATTTTGAGGCCCAGGCCGCACAAGACGGGGCTGTGGAAGCCAGCGGCGTCCTCAAGACCTTTGCCGTTAGCCTCATCAAGATAGCCAACGATATCAGATGGCTCTCATCCGGACCCCGATGTGGGTTGGGGGAAATCAATATTCCTTCCCTTCAACCCGGCTCTTCTTTTATGCCAGGAAAGGTGAATCCGGTGATACCTGAGGCCGTCATCCAAACGGCTGCGCAGGTGATCGGCAATGATGCGGCTATCACTTTTTCTGGGCAGGGAGGCAATTTCGAACTGAACACGATGCTCCCGGTCATCGCCTACAATCTCTTGCAGTCCATTCATCTCCTCTCCTCTGCCACCGCCGCGTTGGCAGAAAAATGCGTGGACGGAATATCAGCGAACATAGAGAGATGTGCCTCCTATCTGGAACAGAGTCTTGCCCTCGCCACTGGAATGGTACCGGTTGTCGGGTATGACAGGGCGGCTGCCATCGCAAAGGAGGCCTACGAGAAAAAAAAGACCGTGAGAGAAGTTGCTTTGGAAAAACAGGTTCTGCCAGAGGATGAACTCAACAGATTATTAGACGAGATGGTCCATGGAGGGAAATAGATGAACCACAAAAATTACTTCTCAGCTCCTGACGAATATGCGAAGGACCTGAAAGACTTTGAAGCCTATGCATTGTTGGAGCGGGGTGAGCAGTTTGGGAAGATTATTTTGACACCTTAAATGAATACGGTGTGTACTCTTTCTAAAATCCCCCCAGACCCCCCTTTATGAAAGGGGGGCTTTTAATAAACCAAAGAATCCGGGCCCAGAGACCCGGCTTTGCTCAAGCCCCATAGGGGCTAGTAGAATGAGGCTACGGCCCTTTTCGAAAG
>DAOVAK010000263.1 GCA_030671095.1 Deltaproteobacteria bacterium
TTTGCGACGGCAGAAGAGTTAGAAATCAGAATCGAGTTAAAGGAGATAACGCCGACTGTAACGCGTATTTCAGTAAAAGCGGAAAAAAACTTCCTAAAACGGGACAAAGCAACGGCCCAGGAAATTCTTCAGCAAACAAACAAGATAGCTGAGAAATTGGTCAGCTAGGGATGACAAGCCGGATTCCGTCCAGGCCTTTCCCGCCATAACCGATCGAATCAAGCTCAAATCTTCGCTAGTTATGATTCCGAGAAAGCTCATGGAGACTTTGGCTTTTTTCTTTTTCGGTGACGAGCGTCCTGTAGATCCAGCCTTTCTTTTCCAGATCTGAAAGCCATATCTGATACCAATTCTTTTTCTTGTTCAATAGCCAGAATTCCTGATCTTTTTTAGCGACCGAAATGATACTGGAACGTGTCGTTGGCGCCTGCCTAATATTGGCCCGCTTTGTAACCACACTGACGTTGCTGAGGAGGTGTTCAGGGACCTCTACTGGGCTGAACGTTGTCTCGGTCGTTTCCTGAACTTTCCCCTTGTGAACCCAGCCGGAGACCCTAAGTCTCGGTATCCAGGCATGAATCCAGTCTCCCTGAGTATCAAGCCATTTGATCTTTTCCTCTTTAAAGAGGGGACCAAAATAGTGGGATCTATGCTTGGGTTGGAGAAAGACGTAGCAGGAATCCGCGGTCACTTCTAGGGTGGAGAGCAAATTGGAATGGGTGTGGCTTGGTCCAAGAGGCGTAGGCTCTTGGGAGCCTTCTCCGCCATATTCTTCATCATTGGCTCCCTCACTGGCCCCTGCGTCGTTGGGCGTTACCATAGCGGCCAGGGCCAGCACCATAAACAAAATGAAAAAAGCGCATAAAAGTCTTTTCAAATCTCAACCTCGTCACAGGGCGAATGGCTGTCCCTTAGGGCGCCAGTGTAGAGTCAAGGTGCAATTGTGTCAATGGAAAGGTTTCTGGAAACTGATGCACTGTACTACAGATTTCAATACTATAAGATTGTGTCCCAGCGTCCAGACGATAGGAATATATGATCCAGTGACTAGTTGGAACTGGGGGCTTTGCTGGTTTCTATCCGTTCCACTTCGTAGAATTCCACATCCAGACTCTTAGGGGGTATACGAAAGACACCGTCCACATCTTCTAGATCGTACCACCATTTGTATTCCTCCTCTGGCTTGCCGTAGCCTAAAAGATCGTCACCCAGCACCGCGAAGCGCCTGGCAAAGGGAAACTTCCGCATGATCCACATGACAGAACGATGGAACGGCGTGAAGGGTTTATTCCAGGGGCACACTTTAATGCAAGTGCCACAACTCGCTCCATGCTTATTCCCCACTCGCATTGCCGTGCATTTTTCCACATTATTAGGCCATTTCTCGTAACTGTTCTGTATCACTTTATCGCCAGAGCTTATGGATCCCGACGGGCACTCTCGAGCACACTTCCCGCACTTTGCGCAAAAATCCTGCAGACCGAAGTCAATGGGCTTGTCCACGGCCAAGGGAAGGTCTGTTGTTACGACCGCTGCCTTGAAACGCGGCCCCAAAAATGGGTTTAGCACGATGTCACCGATGCGACACATCTCCCCCAGGCCAGCCCATAGCAAAATGGGGGGGACCACCACCTGATAGTTTCGGGCGTGGTGGGCTCGAGCGGGGTATCCCAGACGGCGGATGTAATCCGCCAATGTGCAGGCGATGAACGCGGAAGTGGAATAGGAGAGAAAGCTCTGGCCTGCGCTGATCCAGTCATGTCCCGTTGAGGCCTTGAAGGTCTTCCAATCCTGGTCAATAACGATTGCTATAGCGTATTTGTGGTTCAGTTCCACCTGCTCGCCGCTCGGAAAAGAATTCGTATAGACGGCATAGGGGGGCAAATGACAGATCCCTACGATATCAGAGCGAAGGAAATAGGCCATCTCCTTGATGTGACGGGCCATGGCCATGGGATCGTCGGGGAGAGGCGCTCTTGACTCTGCGGTCCTGCCATCCACTTTGTCAGCTAAGGCCGCAGCCATGAAACTCAGGGCCCCAGAAACGGGGTGCTTTGGGACGAAGCGGCCCACCTCCACTTGCAGCTTGGGGCCGAAGACACCGCGCCTGGAACGGTTGAAACCGCTCTCCCTCTCATCGACCCGTTGGACCTGCGCATCGATGATCTTTGTGGTTGGTCTATCAACCCTCTTCAGGATCTCCACGGGATAAGGGTCCAGCCTTTTGGTATTAGAAGAACGTCTAAAGGTTGTAACGATAGGCACTTCCTAGTCTCCTTTCAGGAATGGGGGACGTCTATTCATATATTGATTAAGTTCATTCTTTCAACCTAAATCTTTCGTCTTTCACAATTTTCTCGCCTCGCTTAACTGACTGGCTCACTGTTGGCTGGGATACGAAAAGCCGTTTCGATAATTCAATGGTGCTCATTCCAAGTTCCCGTGCCGCCCAATAACACAGTATGCTGCGCGCTTTTACAGTATTACGATACCTTCCTGGCCTTAAAACTTCATCACTTCCCATATTCAATAAATGGGCTACGTGTTCAACCATCCAATCAAAATTGTACCCTCTGGCCTGATACTCATATCTACGCTCTAATTGCTCTTCATTCAATTGCAAGACGCTCTCCACAAAATCGCCATCACCCAATATGCGTTCATCACTTCTAATTCGATCAGCGCTGCGTCGAAAGGCTCTTGCATTGGACCACCCCCCTAGGCTTCTAATCAATCCGCCGCCAACCAAGTCTGCTCTTCTGCCCTGGCCAATCCCTTCGCGCATGAACTCGCCATAGAGACGACGTGCCTTTAAAACGGTTTTATCAAATAGCCTCAAAATGTAATCGCTATCCTGCCAATCATTTTTGCGCTTTCCCATCAAAATGCTATGTCCACAAAAAGGATAACGATCGAGTTTCCTGATATCCGCAACAAGTCTGGCACGCAATGGATTTAAATGAATGTAGCGCACCAACTGCAAAAGATAGGGATCTTCTTGACATAAGATTGATTTGTAGCGGTTCTGAAATAAGTGTCCATGGCGGCGGTGACGGCGATTGAAACTTACAGCATAACCGGTCAAAAGCCGTCTCATAACATGGGAAAGGGAGAGGAGTCCAGTTCGCAGCAGTATGTGAACGTGATTGGGAATCAAAGCCCAGGCATAGCAGGAGGTGTGGGTATCCTTTAATATGGTACCAAGACGATCTAAAAAATTATTACGATCGGCGTGATCCAGAAAGATTTTGCGCCGTTCGATTCCCCTAATAATAATGTGGTGGAGGGCACCTGGCGCGTCTATGCGGGCTTGCCGTGGCATCGAATAAAAATAGTAACTGAAACCGATTTTGGTGTCAATCAATATATCAATAGACGTCCCCCATTTGTTGTAACCAGTGGACTGTGATGGTGATGGCGCCGAAGTCTTCCTCCACCTTTCCCTTCAGGATGTAAGGTCGAGAGCCATTCAGCATGTGACAATACCGGTTATATACCTTGGGAAACAGAACGGTTTCATAGATCCCTGTCTGGTCTTCAAAAGAGACGAATTTCATGAGTTCACCATGGATGGTGTGGACCGTCTTGCTGGTGATCTGCCAGCCGATGGTGGTCACCTGTTTCCCCACATGGGTATGAAGATCCCGGGCCCTCACATAGTTCAATCGTTTGAGGACATGCTTATAGCGGTCAAGGGGATGGACCGAAAGAAGGAAGCCCAGGGTGTCCATCTCATGTCGGAGCATGACTTTTCTGGGATAGGGGGCGGGATTGAGGTTCCCCCTCCCCCAACCCTCTCTTCTCCGAGGCCGCTTCCAGCCCGTAGAGCTTCCAGGCCGGAGGGTAGGTTCTCCGAGCCGGAGGCCACCAGGGGAGGGGAGAATTGGATAAGATCTCCCATCCCCGCAAGCGGGATTTTCGATATGGGAGGGAGGATATGTTTGGGGAACTGTGAGAGAGGAGGGCAGGACGGAGGACGAGAAGAGGTCAGAGGTTTTGTTTTCCTCTTTATGATCGAAGAAGCGGAGGGCCTGCCACATAAGGCCAGGTCTGGTGGCACCATGGGCAAGGCTGTCAAAGCAGCCCGCCTTGATGAGAATCCTCACGTCTTGGAGATGGAGATGGGACCCGATTCGGCACAGGAAATCCTCCAATGAGATGAAAGGAGCGTGCTTGGATCGCTCATGGATGATTACCTCCATGGCCTCTTGGGAGAGGTCCTTCAACTGCATGAGGCCGACCCGGATGTCTCTATCCTTGCCCGTGTATTTGATCTCACTCTGGTTGATATCAGGCGGCAGGATTTTGAGTCCCATCCGTCTCGCTTCCGATAGGTAACCAAAGGTAGAGTAATAGCCGCCACCATTGGAAATGACCGAGGCCATAAACTCGGCCGGGTAATGGGCCCTAAGATAAGCGGATTTATAGGCCACCAGGGTATAGCTGGCCGAGTGGGGCTTGCAGAAGCTGTAACCGTCAAAGCCCATTATCATCTGCCAGACTTTTTCTATGACTTCCTGGCTCACATTGCGCTTCTGTGCCCCCTTCACGAAGCGTGCGTAAAAATCCCTCAGCTTTTTCTCCTTGTGCTTTTTGCTTACCACCTTTCTGAGGGTATCCGCCTCCGAAGGATCAAATCCGGCCAGATGGATGGCTGCCTGGCTCAACTGTTCCTGAAAGACCATAACGCCCAAGGTTTCTTCAAGGACAGGCCTTAAAAGAGGATCGGGTGCATCCCAGGGTTCGCCATGAAGTCTTGACACCCATGTCCTGATGCTCCGGTTTGAGGCTGGCCTTATGATGGAGGTGACCACCACGTTGAGATGGAAGTGGTCCATCTGGAAGTACTCTTCAAATGTCAAGCCGGATCTGACCTTGGTCAGGACTTGTCTTGTGGTTGGACTCTCGAAATAGAAGACACCGAATGTATCACCCCGGTAAAAAATCTCCACGGTCTTGGGATCATCAATGGGGTTCCAACTCGCGTAATCAATCCGGCGAGCGTAATTTTTCTCCACCAGATTCAGGGCATCT
>DAOVAK010000571.1 GCA_030671095.1 Deltaproteobacteria bacterium
GTCCGTTCCCTTGGGAACAGCGAGTCCCCTCCACTGCCCGAGGACAAAATTTACACCCTGCTCCTTGGCGGTGGGAATATCCGGGAATTCCTTCATGCGCTTCTCGGAAAAGACGGCAAGACAGCGTAACAGACCGGCAACGATCTGAGGCACACCCTCGGGAGGAGACAGGTTGCAGGCATCGACATGTGCACCCACTGTAGCCACCACGGTCGGGCCGCCGCCCTTGTGCGGGACATGGTTAAACTGAACATCGGCCGCCCCCTTTTCGAAGGCCAGAGCGATCATATGGGTACCTCCCCCTGCTCCTGCATTCCCCAGGGTGACATGACCGGGCTTCGCTTTAGCCGCTGCTATCATATCGTTGAGATTCTTGAAGGGGGACTTGGCGGGAACCAGGATCCAGCAGGGACTATTCACCAGCATAATCACCGGGTCAAAGGTCCGATAGTCGTAAGGAACGGCGCTCATGTGCGTCTTGGTCAGCGAGGCCGAGATCCAGGCCATACAGTAATAACCATCCGCCTTCTTCTTCATGGCCTCCGTATAGCCGGGAACAGCACCGCCTCCTGGCCTATTCACGATGATCACAGGTACTTTCAGATATTTTGGAAGAACGGTCAGAAAGGTCCGGAAAACGGTATCAGTGGCACCCCCCACCCCCCAGGGGATCATGAGCTCAATCTCGCGGGAAGGATACTTTTTGGCCTCGGCAAGGCCCACCAGGGTCACGATTAAAAACATCGCAAGCCCCAAAGTCAAGACCTTATAAAACTTCCTCCCTTTCATCACAACACCTCCATTCTTTAGGTCTTCTGAGTTAATAAGTCTTTTTTTAAATAATACTACTTTGCGGCCCATTTCAGCCTCAGATAGCTATCACCTCCTTTCTAGTTGAAATCCTGTAGCTGTCATCACCTCCTTTCTATTTTTCCAAGATTCCGGATCTCTGAAACGTATACCCCCCGACTTCCATTTCTAAAATCGGGAAATGTACCGGTTTTGACAGGAGCACAGGGCCGTTTGACGTTGCGATCATGGTGTCTTCACTCTTTGTCCCCGTAATCGAAGGGTTCCAGCAGAAAGCCTGATTCTCCTGCACGATATCCGGGGTATTGAAATTGACCCGATAGTCCCGGCCGACATATCCAGTTGCTCCACCCTGGTGGTGAAGTTGGTATTCATCGGGATATCCCCTCTCCTTATACGCTTCGATTCCCTTCTTCAATACCTCTATAGCCGGCTTTCCCGGGATGGTATTGGCCATGAGAACACAGTCAATATAGACGTTGTCTTCATACTGTTTCATCAACTCAGGAGGTACCCTGCCGAATTGGACAAAACGAGTGAGGGTGACTATCAATCCCCATTTTCGGGCATTAACACTGAGCATACCCCGCTTTTCAATTCTTTTTTCAGTGGCGATCGGGTGACGGAAATGAGCGATCCGTTCATCCGCGGCACAGAAAATGGTAACAAAATCCACCCGATTGGCCCATAACCTTTCTGCAAGCCTGCCGATAACTTCGCATTCCTTATCCCCAGGTCCAATGGTCTTAGCCGTCTCCTCGACAGCCTTGGAAGCGAGGAGGCCGACTTCTTTATATCGCTCCACCTCCCACGAGGTCAGGGAATAGCGCAACTGACTGATATGATGGGAGATGTCTTCAGTTCCGGGATAGGGAGAGTCAGAGCCTACCCGCCCCCCCTTGGTGAGCTCTTCAATTAATGCTTTCTCCCGGTCTTCGAACCATTTGTAAGTTCTCAGTTCATAACCCTGGTCGAGAATTCCCTCTTCTTTTTCTATCCGGGGGGCTTCAATGTTATTGCAAATGACGTATTCTTCGCTAGACGTTAAGAGCAGGGATGCAGCACCCATTTCAGTGGCAATACCCACCAGGTTGAGATGGCCTCCCGTCAGCCATGAAAAATTGCACTGTTTCCTGAGAAGAATCGCATCAATCTCCAGTTGAGACATCAAATCTCTAACCCGCTTCTTCTTTTCGATTATTTCCTCCCGATTCACCGTTGCCCCCTTTTTTCCATATGCCCTATCTCTACAAATCTGAGTCCGCGTTTGCGGACAGATGGTATGACCTTTCATTACAACAGAAGATCAGAAATGTCAAGGAAAATCACGTCAAATTTACTGGAACTCCACATCAAGCAAATTCTTGGGGAATGAGCTTGAACTTGAGTGAATGTCGCTTGCGGGTTGCTTCGAAGGCATTGAAGGGGGGCAATATCAACCCGGAAGTTGACTTTTTGAAACCCCAGATCTATGTCTTTTCAGCGTTGACCCTGGTGCAGAAGCTGAATATCGTGGGGGGACCGATTCACTTGGTTCATTCTAAATGGAAAAGTCTTGCTTGATTCTCATACATCAGCGCCTTGACGGCTCTTTTTCCGCCGGCTTTTGACATCTGCCCATCCGAAACCAGTTTGCCAATCGCTCTACATATCACCCTATCAAAAACTTCAAATCTGCTGCCTTCAGATAGGATTTTTCTCCCATCGCAAACAGGGCCACCGCTTGATGTGAGCAAAGATGCACCGGCAGTATGGAGCAGGTATTGTTCCATTACATAGGGTGTATCATTGTGCCACCATGGAAACCCTGCGTGCACGTTTGCAAATGCCCTCTCAAGCATCAGGTTAACATGAGCGTATGTTTGATTCATCGGGTAGAGGACGAGATGGGATTGATGAGGAGATTCTCCACTGAAAAATTTCGAAAGTAACGGTATGAGGTTTTCAACAATATGTACCGTATCTAATG
>DAOVAK010000288.1 GCA_030671095.1 Deltaproteobacteria bacterium
AACTACCACAAACTCCCATGGCTGTGAGTTCCCTGCAGAAGGTGGAAGTCTAGCTGCTTCAAGCACCTTTTCCAGAGTTTCTTTCGGCACTGGATCGGATTTAAACCTACGGAAGCTCCTTCTGTTTTTAACAAGTTCAAGGAAATCGTTATATCTCATCGCAACCTCCTATTTCTGTCTTGAATTGTCGTTGTGTAGCAGACCATCGTCCCAGGCTCCCGCAGGCCTTACCAGGGCGCCGCCGCTTGTAGCTTTCGGCATCCTCTCTTCTATAGGGAGTAAAGCCTTCAAGCAGCATTGTTATGTTACACCTATGGTCCCAAACGCCAAAATAACAAATCCGGTTTACCGTGCGCTTCGAGGGATGTTGATGAAGCGTAATCCCGTCGCGTGGGCACAAACGAGGTTTTTGGAAGCCATCAACAATATTTCAGGAGAGTAAGGCTCTCTTAACTAGAGTTTTTGTTATCTCGATCTTGTATGCGTTCATGCTGAGCGGTTTAGTGTTGATAATAGCTGCCTCTGCCGCCTCCTCAGCGGTTGCCTCCTCCAAGGGCTTCCCCCTAATCGCATTTTCCGCGGCTGTTGCCCTGTGAGGTGTGGGAGCTATTGCTCCGAGAGCTATTTTTGCATCTTTGCAGATCCCATCGCTCATAGAAATGATCGATGCGACACTGACGATGGCAAAATCGACAGGTTTCCTTAGGGTGAATTTGAGAAACGTTTGCTTCGCCGGGTCATTAAGCCTGGGAACCTCGATCTCCGTTACCATCTCATCCCGTTTCAGGGCATTCCCGAGGGGAGTGAAGAAGTCCGTCACCGCGATCCCTCTTTCACCGTCTGGGCCTGCAACCTTTATCTGTGCACCCATGGCAGCCAATGCTATGGCCGTATCTGATGGGCACACCGCAAAGCACTTCTTCCCTCCCATAATTGCGTGGTAGCGGTTATCCCCCTTAATGGCATGGCACGGGCCTTCTCCCTTACGGTAACATAAGATGCGTCCTCCCATCTGGTTTGGATACCTGTAGTACCAGCAGCGGGTGTCCTGGCATAGATTCCCGCCGATGGTGCCCATATTACGAATTTCCGGAGTGCCGACGGATTCTGCGGCCTCTTTAAGTAAGCCGTACTTCCCCTTGATCGCGGGAGAACGGACAATACGGATCAGCTTGGTCAGAGCGCCTATCTTCAACCCTTCATCGTCTTCCTTAATCTCATTAAGGCCTGCAATGGTCTTGATATTGATAAGGGCCTCAGGGTAGTCCGGGAGAATGTCGCCCTTAAGTGTTCCAAGCAGGTCTGTTCCGCCTGCGATCAGGCTTGCCTTGCCTTCATAGTCCCTGAGGAGCGTGAGGGCTTCATCAACGGAATACGCGTTATGATGTTTAAAGGATCTCATTCTGTCTTCCCTCCCCCTATCTTGCCCAAGGCCCTGAGAATCTTATCAGGAGTTAATGGATACTCGGTTACCCTTTTCCCGAGTGCATTTGATACGGCCATAAGTATTGCCGCCGGGCCGGGTGAGGTGGCTACTTCCCCCACGCCTATTGCCTTGAAACGGTGTGTGGGGAGGGGCGTTTCAAGGATCACGTTCTCGAATCGGGGAAGCTCAAGGAATGTACGCCATTTATAGTCTATCATATTGCTGTTCAACATATGGCCGGTGGTTCTATCCAAAATGGATTCCTCAAATATGGCAGTATCTATCCCCGCGGATCCCAGGGCCCCATGGAGCTGACCTTCAAGTGACAACGGATCTATGATCTGTCCCACATCCGTGGCTGAAAGCACCCGTCGCAGGTCCACCCTGCCTGTTCCTGTATCAACCTCCACCTCAACGAACTGGATTAGGAAGTTGGGCACGGAATAGTCCGGTTCGAATCGTCCCAAACCCATACATGTCTGCATGATGCCCATGGCCCTGCTCCAGGATATCCGCGCCTCAGGCCTTTCTTTGAGATATATTCTCCCATCTTCTGTTTCCAGATCTTCAGGGGCCGCATCAAGCTTAGGGGCTGCAAGTTCAAAGAGTTTCTGTTTGGCATCCTCAGCTGCCTCAATCACGGCGGAACCTACGGCATACGTTCCTCTCGAACCCACCAGGCCGAAATCAAAGGGATTCACCATTGTATCGGCCGGCGTTATGTTAACACGTTCAAGGGGAAGTTGTAGTACTTCAGCGGCCATCTTGCATAGACTGCTCCGCTGTCCCATCCCCGATTCTGATATGCTTACATATATGGTGGCTGTGGCGTCCGGATTCAGCCTCACATATGCTTCAGACTCATCCTCCCCTACATCGGCATTGCCGTGGACGCATACACCCACGCCTGTCCTTTTTACGCCATCGATGGCCGTTGGTTTGAGCCATCCCTTCCACTTCTCTTCCCACCCGAAGGCCTGTGCGCCTTTGTCAATCGCCTCTGAATAGTCCCTGCCCCGGCTGACCCAGTAATTCCCCTCTCGCCAGATATACCCGTCGCCGGGCTTGACATAGTTCTTCTTGAAAAATTGGACCGGATCGAGAGATGCCTTCTCCATCGCAATTGTCAGGATCGGGCTTAATGCGGACTCAAGCTCCTGGCCGCCGAATCCCCGGACTACCCCTGAGGCGCTTCGATTTGTGCAGACAAGCCTGGTCTTGAGATTCCAGTTGGGACACCTCAACATAAGCTGGGCCTCACCGCAACCGACGGCAACCTGTGCCTGCGCCATATCTGAGAATGCACCGGTGTCAACAAGCCACTCGCCCGAAACGGCCGTCACGGTCCCGTCTTTTTTGATGCCGATCTTACCGCGAAACCTGGACCCCAGCCTCAAGACGAACGCGCCAAAATGCTCCTCCTTGGTAAAGCATACTTTAACCGGCCGTCCTGTTACCTTGCCCAGTGAGGCGGCATAGAAAAGCGGCAGAGGGGCGTAATTCTTGGACCCGAAACTGCCTCCGCACTGGGTATCAATGGCTCGTATATCCGGGAAGCCCATCTTGGACTGCATAATAAACCGGTGCCAGGACGCGCTCTGCGTCCCTGACCAGACGGTCAAACTGTTTTCGTCCTCCCATCTGGCTATCACACCGGGCGGTTCAATGGGCAGGGGATTTGGGATATTTTCGTATCCATAGGTCCCTTCGCCGATAAAATCGGCCTCCTCAAATCCCTTTTCAACATCGCCAAAAACAACCTCAGAAAGCGTTTTGGGTCCGAATACGGGAAAGCCGCGCACAAGGTTGCGCGGAAAATCATCATGTAATTGAGGAGCATCCGGTTTCATTGCCTCCTCTACATCATACACAGGAGGAAGTTGCCTGTATTCCACATCGATTAAGCCGAGGGCCTTACTGGCGATCTCCACGGTCTCTGCGGCGACTATGGCTACGGCATCCCCGACAAAACGTACCTTGCGGTCAAGCACAGGGACATGCCGCGGCATCCCTGTCATCCAGTCAGGGACATTCTTGTAAGTTAACACGGCCACAACCCCGGAGAGCGCCGCTGCCTTATCGGTCTCTATCTTCGTGATCTCTGCATGGGGATAGGGGCTCCTTAGCACCTTTCCGTGGAGCAGTTCTGACTTTCTTATATCGCCAATATACTTCGCCCTTCCTGTTACGATCTCAAAGGCATCTTTCCGCGGCGTCCGCTTCCCAATGAATCTGTAATCCTTTGACATCCTCTCATCTCCCCTTCTTGGCTACTTCCAGTACCGCCTCAACGACATGGTAGTGGCTTATGCATCTGCAGTAGTGCCCGGCAAGGGCCTCCTTGACATCCTGCTCACCAGGGGATGGGTTTTTATCCAGCAATGACTTAGAGGCCATGATGATACCGGGCGTGCAGAATCCACACTGAAATGCGGTATTGTCAATAAAGGCTTGCTGAAGAGTGTCTAATGTTCCGGTCTGCCGGTCCTGAAGACCCTCAATCGTGATTATGCGCTTGTCATTGCATTCCACGGTCAGCGTCATGCATGACAATATAGGATCTCCGTCCATAAGTACCGTGCAGGAACCACAAGCTCCCTGGTCACATCCTACTTTTGTTCCGGTAAGGTCGAGGGTTTCTCTGAGCGTATGGGCCAGCGTATGCGAGGGGGCAACCTGGTAGAGCTGATCCCCAACTACCAGCTCATATGAAACACCATTCACGGTAAAGGCAATTTTTTCTCTCTGTTCCTCTTTCACACTGCTCATTTCGGTCTCCTGTTGCTAAGGGTACAAGAATGAATCCGCATTTGGATGGCGTGAATATAAATAGAATTGTCTTCGTGTGTCAAGCGAAAGGGGTGCGGAGATAACGTTGGTTAGCCCTAATAGGTGATAAAGCTAGGCAAAAAGGTAGCAATCTGAGGGAAAAACACTAATATAATCGTCACAATAATCAGTGCAACAAGAAAGGGGAATATCCCCTTAAAGATTGTCTCAAGGGGTACGTCAGGGGCAATCCCCTTAATGACAAACACGTTGACCCCTACCGGCGGCGTGATCACCCCCATCTCGCCTACGAGCACAATGATGACCCCAAACCAGATCGGGTTAAAGCCGAGCTCCTTAACGAGCGGAAAAAAGATGGGGACGGTAAGCACAATTAAGCCCATAGCATCCATAAAGAAGCCGCCTATAAAATAGATGAAGATGATGACTACC
>DAOVAK010000603.1 GCA_030671095.1 Deltaproteobacteria bacterium
TTACTGGGCCTGCGCGGATTCATAGGATTATTGTCTACCTCTCCCCTCGAAGAGTCTTCGACCTTTATCCCCCTCTCCTTCAACCGAGGTGTAAGAAAGGTAAAACTCCCACGGTTTACTTGGAGACATCATACGGGGGCATAGGGATAGTATAATACATTAGAATACTATGGACTACCGACGTAGTTCGATACCTTCCCAGGCGTCTAGCTCTTGGCGAGCCGGGTCTATCTCCACTCGGTTTGGAACATCGAAGAGCATAGTTGCCCGGTTGTCAGCGGTATAGGGCTCCCATTTCGGAATCCCCGGGTGGTTGGGGTCACCGCTGCGGGCGAAAGCGGCCCACGCCTCGCTCATGGCTACGGCCAGCTCATACTTATCGGGACGATTGCCGCCGGTTGGCGCCCCGTATGGGACACCTTTGAAGGCGAAAACATCTCGCTCCTGTATACCACAAACATCCCCCGCGTTCGTTTCGACCATAATTTCATTCATGGTTCGTTCCTTTCCATTACCATATGACAATGCTTGATACGTGTGATAGCGCTGGTATTATCCGTCTCATAATCAATCTTTGTCAAGTATTCCGCGGGAACAAAAAGAGCTGGCAGTATCACCCTATCCACTATGGGTAGAATAGCTCCTTAGCTGCCTTTCTAAGTTCGGCCCTGAAATCGGGATGAGCAACAGTAATGAGTTCCTCGGCTCGCTGTCGGGTATCTTTCCCCATAAGCCTGGCAATACCATATTCGGTGACTATACAATCGGCATAGTAGCGGGGTATGGTGACTACCGCCCCCTGGTCAAGGTGGGACACAATACGGGAACGGGTACCATTAAGGGCTGTAGATGGGAGAAGAGTGATAGCCCTGCCACCCTTGGATAATATGGCTCCGATGTGCATCTCCGGCTGTCCGCCATGGCCATTAATAAACCGTGATCCAACACCGGTCTCAACGTTTATCTGGCCGGTGAGGTCCACGGCGACGGCATTATTGATAGACACAAAATTATCATTCTGACTGATGTTTCTAATGTCCAAGACATACTCGGAATCATACTGCTCAAAGATAGGATTACCGTCGATAATATCGAGGTCCTCCCTATTGCAACCGGTAAAACTGGAGACCGTCACCTTGCCGGGATGAAAGGTCTTATACTTACCGGTGACAATCCCCCTTTCCACCAGAGTACCAAGTCCCCGGGCAGCCATTTCACTGTAGAAACCGAGGTCATGCTTGTCGTCGAAGACACCCAGCGCAATCACCTGCTGTGAGGGAAAACCGGTGCCGATCTGAAAGGTATCACCATTCCTTACTAATTGCGAGACGTATTGGGCAATAGCCACTGCCACCGGGTCAGGCTCCGCCAGTCCCAACGCTGATAAGCGACTCTTAACCGTCTCCGCGTCCTGCGTCACCCACCGCTCAATTATTCTTATTTGTGTTGTTTCATCCATTTCAGGAAGCACCGGCTCAATCAGCTCACGTACTCCGGGTTCGGCCTGTGAGAAAAGCTCGTTTATAATGTCCGTTCTCTCCTGTGGCGTTAACCCGGCAGTCTCATCTGGCGGGCCCTCTACGAAGTAGTCAATCTCGGAAACATGTATAAAATTGGAACCTCCTGTCTTGATTAGATTGTCATTTGTCTCAGCAATGACATGCTTTGCCCTTTTACAATAGCTTCTCTTATTCCATAAGGTTGACCCAAAGCTGCAGAAGCCATCCTTATCCGGAGGTGTGACCACTACCAGGGCAACATCAATCGTATAGGGACATTCCTCTGGCCTCTCGTCGAAGGGTTTCATCATAGCAGAGAACGTGCCTGGCCAGAATTGAGCTCGTTTGGAATCGGTTCCAGCCGGGGCTGTGCGCACCCAATCGCCACCGAATATCTCGATGGTGTTATAGAAGACGTCATCCAAGCCTTCCTGGAAGAACATACCCAAGGCCTGCTCAGTTGTTGTAAACGAGTGGATTGTTACATTGTGCAGTTCATTCTTCCTGGAAACCAGTGCTTCCCCCAGAAGGAGACCCCCGAAAAATGCAGCAATCACTCGGTCGCCAGATCTAACTACCTTGACAGCCTCCTCAGCGGAAACCAATTTCCTCTGATATTCATCCTGCCATTCCTTGCCAATGCACCTGGCTTCAACCAGCTTCTCTTCCTTCATCGCTTCACCTCCCTGTTTGAATACGAAGCGTACAGCATTTGATTTGTGATGTCAATGGTCTTCACATAAACCGCACATTTTGGCTTATTGTTCCCTGCTCGCACACGGTTTTACCTCTGTGATTCGGCGTATTGACAAACTCTTAGAAGAAAACTAAACTGAACCCAGAAAAGGAAAGGAGGGAGAGAATGAAAAAGAGGATTGTGTGGTTGATGATGAGCTGCCTGATGGTGGCTGCCCTGCTGCTGGCGTCCTGTGGCCCGGCGGCAGTAGAAGAGGAGGAGGAAGTAGTTGCACCCGGTGAAGAGGAAGTAGCACCATCAGAGGAAGAGGTGGTGGTGACCGAAGAGAAAGAGATGGTGCGAGACTCATTGGGTAGATTAGTGGAAAAACCAAGGTACGGCGGGACGTTCATCCTGGGCCTGAGCGGCGATATTATGGCGTTTGATGAGGCTTTCATCGGGTGGGGTCAGGCCGTCTGCTATAGCCTCCACCTTACTAA
>DAOVAK010000662.1 GCA_030671095.1 Deltaproteobacteria bacterium
TAATAGGATTATTCAATAAAGCAAATAGAAAATTCCGATACAAAAGCACAGAACTATAGGCTTTTCCATGCTTTTTTCAGCTCTTTTGTTGAACGCTTCTCTATTTGAACCGATTGGTGGGCCGGAGCGTGAAGAAAGGGCTGCACCCGCAGATCACGAAGAGCAGCCCTCAACAGGTTGTTTTGGTGGTTTAAGCGGCCTCTTTTGGCTGGGCTGGACCCAGGGCGGATTCCAGCTTCTCGAGAGAGAGCCGATTGTGGTCTATACCGAGCAGCTCCCGGTCAAGGTCCATGGCCAGGCCGAGAAGTTGAGAATAAAGGATGCAGGGTATATCGTATTTTTGATCTCGTTCCGAGGCAATCTTCGCCTGCATGGTATCGAACTGCACGTGACAGAATGGACAGGACGTGCAGAGGAAATCGGCATTCCACTCTTTGGCATCGGCCAGCTTCTTTTGGCAGAGATCCAGAGCGAGACTCTCGTTCACCGCAATGGCTGGTCCTCCACAACAGGCAGATTTGGCTGCCCATGGGACACTCTCTACACCGGTAACATCCACCAACTTATCAAAGAGGATTGGCGGAAAGCTTTCGTCGAACTGAACCACCTTACTGGGTCTGATGGTATGGCACCCATAATGTGTGGCGATCTTCAGGTCACTGTAACGGCGGACAATTCGTTTCTTTATGTTTTCCAGCCCAACATCCTGATAGAGCACCTTGAGGAAGTGCTTCACCTCAATGCCCGCATTGTAAGCCACGTTGAAGGGCGCCAATTCTTTATTCACGGCGGCCCGCAGTTCGGAGTCTTCTTTCAGATGGTGGTTCACATCACCAAGGGTGCTGAAACAGCCGCTGCACAGGCACATGACGTCCAAGCCTTGCGCTTCGGCCAGGCCGAGGTTACGGGCACCTGCCGCAAGAAACAGCTCAAAGGAGAGGGAACGGAGCGGCACTGGCCCACAGCAACTGAATTCTTCTATGTCCACCAGTTCTATCCCCAACTCCTTGAGGACGAGGCGAGCTGAGGCCTCATACTGGAACACACGGGCAGGTATGTTACAACCCAGAAACAACGCGTATTTTTTCATCTTTTTCCTCTCTATGATTTGGCTTCAATGAGCTCAGGCAAGCCCAGCTTTTTTAACAATTCCTGAAGAACCTTATCACCCGCGCCACTCAGATCCGGGAGTTCCAGGTCTTCCCGCTCCCAATCCATGATCTCCGCCGTGCGACCCTGGTCCAAAAGGGTATTGGCAAAGATTCGGAGACCCCTCGGGATGAGATCCTTGCGTTCCTTGACAGCCAGGTTCTTGAGTTCATATATCACATCGCAGACCTGTATGCCCTGAGGACAGTATTCGGTGCACATATAGCATTCCGTGCATGCCCAAAGCATCCTTGACTCCAAGACCAGGTCTTTGAGCCCTAGGCGAACTGAATACATGATCTGGTGCGGCAGCAGATCCAGCTCTTCCCTGGGATTTGGCTGGTAGTTGAGCACCACCGGACAGCCGTTTGTACAGGTCATACACTGGAAGCAATAGGCAGAGGTCTTTGCCTGGATAGATGAGAACATATCGTTCACAAACTCCTTGTCTCTATCCTTGTTCAAATCCAGGATTTCCACAGATTCCATCACTTTTCTCCTTCTCGCTCCTGGCATAATGGGTACAACGGTCCATGTGGACCGCAAAAAAGCATGGTTTTTCTTTGATCATGCATACTACTTGGTGGTAGTATTGTCAACGGGAGAATTCCTTGAATTGCTGGAGATCCCAAACGTTTCTTCCCTCTTCCAGGCCCTCAACCCGGTGGAATGGGACCCGCCCCAGTTGAATAAGCTACGCATTCAACAGGGCAAGCATTCCATTGGGCAGGCAGTGGGCGGCCCTACGCATTTGACTTCCCACAACTGGGTAGGGTAGCCTTTAGGCTATCCGCATGTTGTGTTCGCCTTCCCCGCCCCGTTCCGGCTCGGGACGGGGAAGGCGGACCTACCCTGTTGAATGGGGCCAGAACCAACTATCAATAAAGACACAAAACAATGACTATGAGCCCTAAAAGCGCAAGAGTTGTAGTGGGGCTGAGCGGAGGGGTTGACTCCTCCATCGCCGCAGCCCTGCTCAAAGAAAAAGGATATGACGTGATCGGTGTCAGCATGATGACATTCGACGCCTCTATGCCCGTAACAGAATCTGAAAGACACGCCTGTTATGGACCCGGCGAAGAGGAGGACGTGAAGTCTGCGGCCGCTGTCTGCCACAAACTGGGTATCCCGTTTCACGCCATCGACCTAAGAGAAGAATTCAGGAATCATGTCATCGACTATTTCAGGAGTGAGTATCTCGCAGGCAGGACACCCAACCCATGCATAGTCTGTAACCACA
>DAOVAK010000618.1 GCA_030671095.1 Deltaproteobacteria bacterium
TCTGAAATTGATTGCCGGATACGATGCGGTTCTTGGAACAGGTCACCTTTCACCTGTTGAATCCCTGGAGTTAATCAGGCATGCCAGGAAAGCCGGTGTAAAAAGGATTGTGGTAACCCACGCATCCGAATCTGTGGTGGATATGGAACCTGATCAACAGAAGGAGGCGGCTCATATGGGTGCCATGATAGAACACTGCTTCTTCGCTGTTACCGACAGCTGCCCCGGTAAAATTCAACTTGAAACAATAAGGGATCAGATTCACCACGTTGGAATCTCTTCATCTATCTTGTCTACTGATTTCGGGCAGGTTGAAAATCGCCCTCCCATTGAAGGATTTCTATATTATTTGGGCAAAATGCGGGCTCTTGGTTTTTCAGAGGATGAACTTTGTGTTATGATTCACGATAATCCCAGGAATTTGATGGAGAGAGCCAGGAACGTGCCCTGTTAACTTATGTCAGGCCTGAAAATGCTGTGGCACGATGTCCCCCTATAGGATAATGGGGCCAATATCCTTTTGCTGGCCACTGGTAGGAATGTATGGGCCATTATCTCTGAGGCCTTTGATATCTCTCGACGGATGGTTCCTATCAGGCGTTATTCTCTATACGATCGAAGCCTTCTCTCCGGTCTGAGTCGTTGCGGGTGGGAAGCATTGAAAGAGTTCTTCCAGGAAACCGTGCCTGAAGACGACGCGGTGCCGGGGGCCGTTGTTGCAATACACTCATTTGATGATTTTTTAGGATGGCACCCTCATCTCCACATTCTGGTTACTGACGGATGTTTCTACGGAACCGGCTCCGGTCGGCGTCCACGAGAAGGCACAGTTTAACTCACAGCCTTACCTAAATTGTGACGAAACTGCACTCCCCAACGTCCATTCCGGTAAGTTGCAATCCATATAGCCAGGTAAGACCCATAGGCATGGCCTGATGCGTCAACTCTACAGAATCCGACCTTGAATACAGCCGAAGACTCGGAGCGCGCCACTTCTTCCAAGAATTCAAGTTCGGAGTGATGCCAGTTCGGGTCCGTGCTCAAAATGATCTCCCATGGTAGCCGGGCCGAAACATCAACGTCCGCAGCCTTTTCTATCGTCAAGGCCGCCCCGTTGTAATTCTGATAGGTAAACGGGAAGTTCATCGTCTGGCGATACGCCTCCACTTCCCGTTCGCTGATGGCACGAAGGTGCATTTCCACCGCTTCCTTCGAAGTGTTCATCATTTTTCTCCTTTTCCACAGAGCTGGATTCCGCAACGATACGTCCTGGAACGAGTCCTAACTTAACAGCTACTGTGGATCAGTGCGTATCGGCTCTTTTCACCGAAACTGACGGAAGAAGGCCCTGATTTCCTCGGCTAACACCTTGGGTTGCTCCATGGCGGCGAAGTGCCCGCCCCGCTGCTTTACCTCCCAGCGTTGGATATTATAGGCCCGTTCGGCCAGAGAGCGGGGTGGCCGCAAGATCTCTTTGGGAAACTCAACATAGCCAGTGGGCACCTCGATGCGTTGGTTGTCGGGTATTGGCCAGGGGCCGTGCAACCTGGCGTAATACGGCCAAAAGGAGGAACCGATGGCGCCGGTGGCCCAATAAAGCGTGATGTTGGTCAAAATCGTGTCCCGGCCTAAATAGGCGTCCAGTTCTCCCCGGCAGTCGCTCCAGGTGTAGAACTTTTCAACGATCCAGGCGGCCAAACCCACCGGAGAGTCGGTTAGACCGTAGGAGAGGGTTTGGGGTTTGGTGCCCTGGATCCACTGATAGCCCATTTCTTCCATGATGAAGTGGTTGAGTTCCTCCAAATATCGACGCTCCTCTTCGGTGGAATTGTTGAGCACGGCTGGATCGCGCCGCAGAGCCAGCAGATTCAGATGGATGCCGTACAGCCGTTGCGGGAAATCACAGGCCAGTCGACTCGCCACAAACGAGCCCCAGTCTCCGCCTTGGGCGGCAAAACGTTCATATCCCAGGACATCCGTCATCAGTTGGGCAAAGACCTCCAAGATCTGCTCTACACTGAAGCGTTGTTGATTTGGCTTGAACGAAAAAGTGTAGCCTGGAAGCGATGACGCCACCACCGTAAAGCTGTCGTCTGGGTCGGCGCCAAATATAGCAGGGTCGGTGAGCATGGGGATCAGTTCGTGGAATTCGAGGACAGATCCGGGCCAGCCGTGGGAGATAAGCAGCGGCATAGAGTTTGGCCCATGGCCGGGCTCGTGGATGAAATGAAGGTCAATGCCTGCAAGCGGCACCACATACTAGCGAAAATGGTTGAGTTCAACTTCCTGGTTGCGCCAGTCGAAGTGATCGTGCCAATAGGTGACAAGATCCTTGAGGTAAGCAAAATCGGTACCACAGGTCCACCCCGCGTCGGGAACTTCATCCGGCCAGCGGGTGCGCTCCAAGCGTTCTTGCAGATCCGAAAGGATGTCGTCATCAATATGGATTTGGAAGGGTTTAGGTGAAAAGCCAGCCATCGTTATCCTCCGTTCATATAATTTCCACTCTATCATCATAATAGAAAATCTCTGCTTCTTTTCTCCGTAAGGCGCGATAAATTACATTTTCAAATAATCTCCCTTTGTTTTCGGAGAATCGGAAT
>DAOVAK010000230.1 GCA_030671095.1 Deltaproteobacteria bacterium
TTCAAAGGTCATACAATCCTCTTCAATGGCGTCTTCTGCCTGGCGCGTAGACATCCTTTTAGTCCTTTTTACGAATGAGAAAGTTCTTCCAAAATAGAGGGGAATAAGGGAGTCCATCATCAGATCCACGTCACATGCAGAGTCTCGATATCCTATGGTTAAGTCATATAGTATCCTTGCCCATAGATCGGTTGGGAAAGCAAATACGCTATCTTTCATATCTTTCATCTCTAAGAGCTTCTTGTATACATCCTTAGAGAGAACTATCTCCCATACTTCCGTATACTGGTCGAAGCCGTTATGAAACTTTTGGTAAAGCTTGTCAGTATCCACCTCCACTTTGGGAGGCATCTCCACATCACCGAGACCAAACCCATAAATCGAAGTGGGCTTGCTATACTTCACGTTGATCCAGAAGGATTTAAAGTGTTTCATCATGGAAAAAATGGTCCCCACCACTTGTCTGAACATGGGGCCCAGATCCGCTCCCGGGTCTTTGGGTCGATGTATCTTGGGTCTTCCCATAAAAGATTGGCAGACCTGGATTCCTTCATTAAGAGCGAGGGTCGTCATCCAGATATCAATTCCAAAATTGGCGATCGCCTCATCCCATATGGGGCTCTTCAGATAGACCTTGGCCAGATCACCAGCGAAACCGAAGTCTCCTCCGATAGGCTGCCGTACTCTCCTCCCGTACAGGGCCCTTGACAGGGGATAGGCGATTCCATTGGTTATGGTGCCATCATACTTGTGTCTCACATAGAGGGGGGCCACAAAGGAAAAATCGCTAAAGAGGGGTTCTGCCAGGTGTCTTATCCAGTCAGGTGTGATGCTCTTTAAGTCAGCGTCCACCACTGCAACGGCCTTTGCCTTAAGATCAACCACCTTCTGGAAAAGATTCTTAAAATTGTTCCCCTTCCCTTTCACACCTGGAGGTGTGGAAATATATATCTTAGGCACTTCTGTAGGTGTATCTAAAAAGGCCTGTTTTGTATTATCAGGGGAATTGTTATCGCAGTTGATAATGACAGAACTTTTGTCAGGAAAATACTTGCCCAAACCTTCGCTGGCCATTTGGGTGGGAAAGCTGATGGAATCTGCCTCATTGTATGAGGGGATACATACGACCAGATCTGCCTTTTGGATGTTTTCCTGGTTAACCTCACTCTCGAACATTTTGAGAAAGTCCTCCATCTAAAACTGTGGGGCTTCGGCCCAATGGGAGCGTTGGAGTAATGTATTGGAGCATTGGAGTGATGGGCTAAGGAAGAAGAATTTTATACCTCTGTCACCCGCTACTCTAGTGCTCTATCCCTCCACACCTACCAGTCTCGGCTTAAATCTCACGATGCCAGACAGTCAAAATCAGTCTTATTTAGCAGTCTGTTTATGTAACAAGTCTAGGACTGCGGCATTCCAACCCTTCGGTCCCTTCTCTTTCGTAATTTGCAGGCCAGGAATCATATCCTGCAGTCCGGGAAACTGACGCGAAGAACGAATCAACACGGGATGATTCACCCTTTTAAGCATACTGAAATCATTGGGGCTATCGCCAAGAGCCATCGTCACAACGTGAGAATGATGTTCGCCGTACCATGCCACAAGCCTCTCAACGGATACGCCCTTGTCGTTTTTTCCGTGCAGGTGATAGAAACGTCCTCCGCTGGTGACGCTTAGACCTCTTTGCTTTGCAGCATCATATAGGGCATCAGGATCTCTCTCCCCCTCTTCCAAGAGGAGGAACGGTTCATCATATTCTCTCAGGGATGCCAGACGTGAGGACTCCAGATCCAGCCCTGTGAGATGAGAGATCTCTTCGAAGGGCATATCTGAAAAGCCTCGAATCTTCCACCCCAGCTCGTCTCGGATCTCTCGAAGGGACTTGATCAACAGATCATAAGGCCAACCGAGAGACCATTTCCACAGACCGTCCTCAAGAACCGCATCAGGGGGAACCGGATGAGATCCCTCTTCAGGGAAAAAGATTCCTCCACCATTTTCAGAGATAAACGGAGAGGTCAATCCCAATTCATGTCGAAGAACGTCCATCTCTGCTCGGGTCTTGCTGGAGACCAGGATAAGAGGCACCTGAAGCTGCTTGCAGAGATTCAAGGCAGGTTTTGCCTCTTTCCACTCATAGGAGTCGTGATCAAGCAGTGTACCATCAAGATCAGAAAATATAACAACAAAGGGGACAAGGGGTTTAGGAGAAACGCCTTTTCTCATTCTCAACCACTTCGATCAAATCATAGAAGATTCGAGGCAGCTTATTAGAGACCCGCTCCCATGATACTGTTGTGGGTGTCTCAAAGACACTCTGTTCCGTTTTTCTTTCCGCCGAGAGGATAGCTTCTGCGAGGCCATTTTCCAAGAATGGCTTG
Source organism: Deltaproteobacteria bacterium (assembly GCA_030671095.1). The sequence goes on from DAOVAK010000230.1 coordinate 2,382, forward strand.
AACTCTGGATAGGAATTGACGAACCGCAAAAACCTCTCTGTGATTCTGTAAGGGGAGGTGAGCAATTCCCCGGCACGGAGGATGGAATTTCGCAAGACATTTCTGACAAGATTTTCTTCCGCCTCCCTGTCATAGTTCAGGTTGCTGAAACTGGCATCATCAGAATATTTCTTGATCTGATCTTCGGCCACACCCTGATAAGTGATAGTCAGGTCCCTGAAAAACGTGTCAGAGATTTCCAGCCCTTCTTCTATCACTAGGGCATTCATCAGGGTGGTTACAATATCTACAGCCATACGATTGAGCCCCTTGCCCTGGTCCTGCTCGGAGACCTCCTGATGTTTATGGTCGAAGGGCGCCTCGGAAAACATGACCTGAGCCGGGGCAGAGGCCTTTCGATAGACCTCTATCAACGTAAATATCTCCACGCCCCAGTTGGTTGCAAATCGCATCTTTTTCAACAGGTCCACATGAAAGGCCACCTCACCAGAGAGCTGGTAATGAAACCCCAGCAAGAAATCAATCAGGCGCAACATCTTTTCTTCTCTGCTCTCGGTGAACTTCCTGTTGAGCGCAAGGAGAAGAGGATCCAGGAGAAGCCGTTTGACTCTACCGTACAAAGCCCTTTCCTTAAGGCGGGCGTAGTAGGCCTTTGAGAAATCGTAGCCCAAGGTCACGACGGGATAAAAAAGGCGGTCTAGATGCACCCGTTTGAATGTCCTGATATCCGCATCGATGAGTCCTATGGATTCTGCTCCCAGGGCGATGGCGATGCCAAAGCTAAGGAACATATTCTTGCCCTTGCCAGGTTCCTGGATATTGAACCCGGCTCCGTTCAGCTGGTCGTAGATGTTGCTGAAGCCGGGTCCATCGTTCCACTGAAGCAAGTGGTTTCTGATTCCGTACTTCTTAAGAAGATCCCGCAACATGAATGCCTCTTCTTCGGAAGCCTTGTCCAGGCCGAAAATGATCTGAGAAATATATGTGGTAGCCTTCAATTGTCTCAGGATATTCTCAAACACGGGAAGATTATCTCCATCCGTGTACTCGCTGGCGAGGAGTGGAATAATCAATACCGTCTTCTTCCACCTGGAATGGAGCCTGAGCTGGGTTCTCAGATGCTTTCGATCCTGCTTGAGTATGTGGAATGTGGTAAGCTGGACGCGATTTTGGGAGAAATCGGAAATAGTCTCACCTCCACTTTTAGTTTATCCGGTCTGGAAACTAAAGAAAACCCTGTTAATTGTCAACTTTCTCTAACAATCATCAATAATTCAATCCCTTTGGTCGCTTCAGGGGTCATAAGGATGGGCTGACAGAAAGACAAGATGAGAGATGGTATGGCGGGTTTTTCGGATAATGAGTTAAGTGTCACAGTTCAAAACAATTTCTTCTGAACGGATTCCACATCATCTCCCATCTTAAGACCGAAATGCTGATAGGCCCGTTTTGTAGCCACTCTTCCTCTGGAGGTCCGTTTTATGTAACCTCTCTGTATCAGAAAGGGTTCATAGACATCCACAAGGGTGTCCTTCTCCTCACAGACCGCGGTTGAGAGGGTATCCAGACCGATAGGGCCACCATTGAATTTTTCTATAATGGTCAACATTATGTGGCGGTCCATCTTATCCAGGCCCTTTTCATCCACATTCAACATATCCAAGGCCTGCATGGCCACATCGCGAGTAATAACTCCTTCCGCCTCAACCTGGGCATAATCTCGAACCCTTCTAAGGATCCTGTTGGCTACCCTTGGTGTTCCTCTTGATCTCTTCGCGATCTCATGGGCGCCTTTATCGTTGATGGGGATTTCCAAAAGCTCAGCGGAGCGCACCACAATCTTCTCCAGATCTTCTGCCTGGTAGAAATCGACCCTCAATATGACGCCAAAACGCTCTCTAAGAGGTGGTGTCAAAAGACCGGTCCGAGTCGTCGCACCCACCAGAGTGAATGGTGGGAGGGGGATCTTCATGGTACGGGCTGAAGGACCCTGCCCAATGATAATATCGAGTTGAAAGTCCTCCATGGCTGGATATAGAACCTCTTCCACCACGCGGTTGAGACGATGGACCTCATCAATGAAAAGGACATCCCTGGGGTCAAGGCTGGTGAGGATGGCGGCGAGATCCCCGGCCCTTTCCAACACCGGCCCCGAAGTCCCTTTGATGTTCACCTCCAGCTCATTGGCTATAATGTAGGCGAGGGAGGTTTTACCCAATCCTGGACTGCCATGAAAGAGGACGTGATCTAAAGCATCGGAACGTCCTTTGGCCGCTTCAATGAATACCCTGAGGTTTCGTTTCAGCTCTTCCTGGCCCACGTATTCATCGAGACTCCTGGGCCTCAGGCTTATTTCCGCGGGAATCTCAGCTGGTTCTGGTTTTGGGTCTATCACGCTGTCTTTCATGAGCTGTCCGTCACTCGTTAGTAAGGTTCAGATTTGTTGGCACAATCCTCGCCAATCTTCTCCCGCCGGCTTCCAGCTCGTAGAGGCCGTAGGCCCTACGGGCCGGAGGCAAGGCGATATCTATTTCGCTCCTTGCCGGTGGTCTGAGTAGAATCTTTTTTGAGATATCACCTTTCGGAGACCCGCATTGCCTCCGAATAAACGAGATCAAAAGCCAACACCTGTGAACTTTAACCGTTCGCTGTAGGTTTTAGTTGCTATTTTTTTTCAAATGACCACGAACCATTGACGACTGACTTGCGGAGCAAGGCTAACCAGCAAGCAGTCTGAGAGCCTCCTTAATCAGATTTTCCAGGCTAACATCTTTTACACGATTCAATGCTTTTTCTACAGCCCTTTTCGCCGACTTGGGTGGGTAACCCAAGTTCAGCAGGGCCGAAAGGGCATCATTAAAGATCCTTTTATCCTCATCGGTGACAATTTTGGCAGGTGGCGCCTCCGAATCTCCCCGGACTCCCAGGGCTTTGTCCTTCAATTCAAGTGCGATTCTTTCAGCCGTTTTTTTCCCCACACCAGGAATGGACTGCAATCTCAGTGCATCCCCATGCGCCATGGCCTCCAGCAAATCATCAGGACCAATCCC
>DAOVAK010000583.1 GCA_030671095.1 Deltaproteobacteria bacterium
TTGAGGGCAGGATAGCTCCAACTTGCCTCCGCATTGTAGGCAGAACTTTGATCCTTCGGGATTTTCAAATTGGCACTTTGGGCATTTCATTTCTGATTGCCCTCAGACCTAAATGAATAAAAGCCCGTCCCTTCCCTCGGAAGAACGGGCTCCACATCCACTTAGCTTTCACTGCGCCTGATTTCTAGCTGTAGCTTTACAGGAATGTCAGTCCTATGTTAGCAAATCAAACAATAAAGTCAATCTTTTTGGGTACTCCTTTCGATAGCGCCCTGGAGTATCTGTTTCTCCTAAGAATCTACCTAGAAAGATTCTTCCTGATATAACGCGCTCTGCGTAGCGGAGTGTGACCCTTGCTTCTATGAAAGTCACCACCCTATCCTAAAACTGACGATTTGCGGAAGAAATATTGCATAATCGGGATCGGGCCTAGATGAACGAATACATCTTGAAATATTGAAAAAGGAAGGCGCATTTCTGAAGGATCCAAGGTCAACCCGGTACTGATCGAGGTGACCTGTATCGGGTGTAAGAGAGGGGTAAATTTCGCTATTTATCGGGGCAATTTAAAGCGTATGATCAATGTTGCCCCTTCCCCACTTGGTGGTTGTCGCAATATCTGGTCTTCAGGCTTCATATTCCTTTTCATCACCCCGCAGCACAGAGGTATCCTATGGTTACGTCCAGGATACCCCCCCACTGATCGGTGTAAATCTCCCGATTTTATCTCAATAAAGGATTTACCCTTCTGTTGAGCCGATGCAAAAACATTGTCCAACTCACTCTGAAAATCTTTTGTAGTTGGTGGCAATCTTTTTTTCAGCTCCTCTGGTCTTTTCGGTGGTCTCCCCTCTGGAGGCTTTTTTTCTCCCTTTCCCCACCTAACGGTAGCTTCCAGTTTCCCAATGGCCTTGGCTGTCTTATCCCTGAGGGATCCCGTGACGGAGGTCAGATGTTCAATTTGTTCCTTCAAGGTTCCCGCCGTGCGCTCCTTAAGGGATTCCATGGTTGATGAGAGGGAATCCACCGTCCTCCTCAGTTCCTTTGTCCCACCGGCCCTTTGGTAAGCCACGATGGAGATGATCAATGCGATAATGGCGATAATGAAGGTTACGACCAACATTTCTTACACCCCCTCACAATAATGCTTTCTGTACCGATTTACACCCCAGGCTTCTCCCACCTTCAGATGTGCTGTCTTTTCAGAGTCTCATCCTGAGGCGGGCAAACTCAAGCGGCTTCTTGACGATACGTGCTGGACCGTGATTCCTATCAGGCCCACCCCTATTCTCCTTGACCTCCCGACTCCCTGAGGATCTCTCTCACCTTGTCCTTCAACTCCCGCAAATCGGCCGATTTAACCACGTAGGCTTCGGCACCCCAACTCATGAAGTCGTCCTTGTAACTCGAGTAAGCGGTATTCAAAATGATCGGGACATCCCTATGCTCTCTTATAATCCTGCCAAGGGTCTCCATCCCATCCATCACGGGCATCACGATATCCAGTACGACCAAGTCGGGACCTGCCACATCCAGCTGCTTCAATGCCTCCTTCCCATTTGCAGCCAATACCACCTCGTAGCCGGCTTCGGCCAATTCATCATGGTATAAAAGCCGCTGGCTCTCATCATCCTCGACTACCAATATCTTCTTCATGGCAGCCTCCCTGTGTTCGTCATACGTAAGCTTTCCGTCCCACCCTCTCAGATGGCTTGGCCTTTGGGTTTAACTTGCAGGTGTTTAGTCAACGGGAGCCGTAGCCCGCATTATGCAGGATGCACATCGGACGGGATAGATTTAGTAGCGCTGGGAAAAACCCCCACACCCCCCAACCCATTTTTCGACGGCTCCCGCTTCTTGTAACTCCCTTGTTATCATATAAGAACGAAAAATGAAAACCGTGTTTTGGGTGATTCTCGGCTATTATGTTGATGCGCAGTATTTCTTTTTTCTCTCAATATGTTCAACTACTTATAATTTCATGCTTTTGCTATAAATTCCCAAGTTACAGAATCTCACCAAATCTTAGATTTCCTTGGAATCTCTCTCATTTTCTCACGATTTCAATAAATGTTTGGATCTGAAGGGGGGATTGTTGAACCGGGAAGGAGGCGAGCGAAGCGGCCCTCTATTCAATGGCTTTCCGCTCTCATGACGATAACGAAGAACTGGCCCCTACCTCCGGGGCTTCTCAAGTATCTATTTCTAACTGTATTCAACAGATTCCGCCAAGTCCAATCCATACCATATTTCAGACGCAAATCATCATCTATGCCAACTTCTAAATCCAAAAATTAGTCAGTGACAGGCCACATCAAACTTGGTAAAAATAGACATTTCCCCCTTGCATTTTGTCGCAGATTTCATTTCATTTTGTCGCAAAATAGCTTGCAACTGACATTAGGCAACGGACCGCCAGGCATTGAAGCGAAGGTACAGGGGAGTCACCTACTAAAAAATTTTTTTTCCTATAAAATCAAATATTTAAAAAGATATCTCTATGAAAACCGAGGAAACTCCGGACCCTGGCTCAGATTCCCCCGTGCATATCTTGACACGGGATTATTGGATCATATACAATTTGCCTGTCTTGACGGATTGGGGATATCTTGCGGATACGGTACAATTTAAATCGAGGAGGCATGCGATGAAGATATTTAAGACCGAGGAGTATATCAATAAGGAAAATCCAACCCCTGGCAAGCCTTATCGGCCCGAAATTCTAACCGAAGCGCATAACGCGAAAAATCTCGGT
>DAOVAK010000264.1 GCA_030671095.1 Deltaproteobacteria bacterium
TTTCCTCCCTTTCCTCTGGGGGTGGCTGCCTTACAACGGAATCCGGTCAAAAACTTTTCTACCCGCCCAGAGGCTTAGACAAGGCGGGCGAGACGAAATCCCTCCCAGATTGCATTGATCACCTTGCGGGGCTCCGTACAATCACCAAAAGAAAGGGAACAAGAGGATGAATGGGCAAGGGTTCGAACTCTCGGGTTACTTGACACGGGCTGGTTATGATGAGTCCTGTTTCCCCTTTGGCGCGAGCCACATAGTAGTTTATCGTCCTCTGTGACAACCTGCCGTCAGCTTGTATCAACCCTCCCATACCCATGCCAGCCATCACGACCCGGTTCTTTAGGGTAAGCTTGCCGATATTGCCAGGCTCGAATAACTTCACCTTTCCACTCCCTGATCAGCTATTGTTCCGGTTTCTATGCACATTATTTCTCCAGCGAAGAGATGGTATCACCTCTCCTTCTCCGTTTTGGCCCAGAAAGCTATTGCTACCTGGTCAACACTTACAGAGGAGATAGCATAAGATGGCCGATTGAGAAATCGAAGAGGTTGGCACGATCCCTTTCGCAAGCTACTATTTGCCCCGAAAATCTTGGCAGACAACTCGATGAGGACTACGCTCTCCGAAGCCTCCTTGATCCGCAAACAGCGAAATGTACTCCCCCTGAGCCCTTTTGTCCATACAACCCAGGAATAGTGTTTCAATGACGGCCTCGAAAGGGGCAGTACAGATAATTTCCTACTTTAAAACCTCTTTGATTTTAGCCAATGACTCTTGAGCGGATCCCATCAGAAGCCGGGAAGCTGAGCCGAAGGAAATGAGTTGAAAGCCTTGTTCAACCTTTTTCTGTAAATCCTCTACGCTGAAGGCATAGGTTGCGGCGACCTTCTGAGCCTTTTTTCCAACGGCCAGGACATGGGATATCGCATCGGTCACTTCTGGGTGATTGACATCACCCATATGGCCTAATGCCGCGGATAAATCCATTGGCCCTATAAAGTACGCATCAATTCCCTCCACGGACATAATCGCCTCAGCATTTTCAACTGCTTCTTTCGTCTCTATCTGGACCATGACCAGGAGCTCTTTATCAACGGTGGCAATGTATTCTTTAAAGTCCAAATAGTATCTCGAAGCCCTTATGGGTCCTACTCCCCTGATCCCCCTGGGTGGGTATTTCACGGAACGGACGGCGTCCTCGGCCTCTTCCTTTGATGAAACCAAGGGGATAAGAAGGCCATAAGCCCCAATATCCAGCGTGCGCTTAATGTAAACGGGGTCGTTCCCGGGGACACGAATGATGGGAACTGTTTGAGTCCCACTCATGGCCTGCAACATCATTTGCATCGTCTCAATACCAAAAGGGCCATGCTCGCCATCAAGCAAAAGCCAATCAAAACCAGCATGGCTTAACATTTCGGTAATATCCGGATGGCCAATTTGAACGAAAGTACCAATAACAGCCTTGCCCGCTTTTAGCTTTTCCTTCAATGTGTTCTTCATCCCGTTTCTCCTTTCTTCCAGAAGTTCAAATGCAGGCGCCTCTCGGAGGCTTATCCCCCTTGAGTATATTCCTATGACTCGCCGCGGTTCAAGCCTTGGGCGTCATCTCCTTATGACTAGAACCGGCTTGATGGATTTCCTGATTACGCCCTCTGAGACGGATCCAAGGAATATTTCTTGAACCAAACCCTTCCCATGAGACCCAAGTACCACGACGGACACGTCCTCTTCCTCTTCCACCATCAAGATTGTTCTCAGAGGAACGCCCCGTTCGACCCTCAATTTGGCGTTCATACCGCTTCTCTTCAATTCGGTCTCTATTTGTCCCATCTCCCGGGTGGTATGCTCATCCATATCCCTTTCCAGCTTTTTGATATCGAGAGCTCCCCCTTCATCCAAAGCGGTACGGGCAAATTCCCCTATATCAATGACGTGTAAAACCACAACCTCTTTTGCCCCGGCTTCTTTCAGCTGTTTGACGTAGCCCAAGGCTTTCTTCGACACATCGGAGAAGTCAGTCGCATATAAAACCCTCTCAAACACCCTCACCCCCCCCGTTGGGTCGCCATCCCTTCCCAATGAGGAGGTAAGCTCAACTTCTTCACCTCCTTTCCTTCCCCTTGCAAAGAGTACGGGTATTTTTTGTTCCTCTCTCCAAGCTCGGCTACCTTCAGAGACGAGGATTTGGTATCAAATCGCTACCGCCACCTCCCCTTTTGTAACTGGAGGTTGCCCAAAAGTCTATGGTTAGAAACACCTATTTTCAAATAGGCAAGAATACCTATAGATCGGATATCCGGGTGATTAATAAGGGAGTGATGCTAATGTGGCCTAAATGTACCTGTTGTTGATGGCGTATTTGACCAGGTCGGCGATACTCTTGGCACTAAGCTTTTCCATAATATTGGCACGGTGATGCTGAACTGTACGCACGGCGATAAACAGAATAGCGGCGATATCTTTACTCGATCTTCCCTCAGCGATGAGCTTTAAGACTTCTCTTTCTCGTGTGGTCAAAGGGCCAAAAGGCGAAGTTGATCGGTTCCTCTGGTAGATGTTCACCAAATCATCCCTCAATCCAACAGAGAGTATCGGCGATATGTAGGTTTTTCCCTGTCGAATCGTCTCAATGGCATAAAGCAAATCTGTATCGGCATCTTCTTTCAGCAGGTATCCTAGGGCACCGGCAGAGATGGCTTGATAAAGGTATTCCTTATTCTTATGCATTGTCAGAATCAATATCTTCAGGTCGGGGTGAATCCTCTTGATATCGTGAGTTGCTTCTATTCCCCGCAGATTTGGCATTGAAATGTCGAGGATAATCATATCAGGAGTCAATTTCTTCAAGAGCTCAACGAGCGCGAGGCCATCACTCACCTCTTCGACGACTTTATAATCAACAACCTCTTCGATGATCTTTCTGACTCCCTGGCGAAAAAGAGTGTGATCATCGGCAAGCACAATTCGATAAGAAGTCATGTTCAGCCGCCCTTTTTGTTCGTTGGGATAGCAAAACTAATTCTGGTGCCTTTCCCCCTTCGACTCCACAAGTCGAGAGATCCTCCCAACATGCGCACTCGTTCATCCATGGCGGTTAACCCCATTCCCTTCACAGTTCCATCTTTCGTAAAGACCTTTTCCACATCAAAACCATTTCCGTTATCTTCAACAAGAAAAGAAACATTATCTGACTGTTTCTTGATAGCAATAAAAAGATGGGTTGCGTCTGCACATTTTCCAATATTTGTAAGAGCCTCCTGAAATATCCTGTATATAATGATTTGGGTTTTTTTTGAAAAGAGATCATTGAGCTCTGGGATGTCCACTGAACTCCTAATATCATAATGTTTCGTGAAGTCACCCACTAACCATCGTAGGGCAGCAGAAAGGCCCAGATCTTCTAAAATGGAAGGGCTCAAATCCAGGGAAATCCGCCGCACTTTGTCAATAATCTGATTAATATATTGCAGTGTGTGTTCGCACTCCTCTTTAAGCCCCACCTGATTCTTCCGGAGCTTCCTTTCAATAGATTTTAAGTGGAGTTTCAATACCATCAGGGCTTGTCCCAATTCATCGTGGAGTTCAATGGAGATTCGCCTCCGTTCAGTTTCCTGGGCCGTCAGGAGGTGAGAGGAAAGGAGTCGAAGTTTCTGTTCCGATTCCCGCAGTGCCCTCTCCGTCTCCTTGCGCTCGGAAATGTCCCGAGCGACGGCACATATTACTTTTCTTCCACCGTACGTAACGAGTTTCGCGCTAACCTCCACGTCCACCAGGGAACCGTCTTTGCGACGATACTGGCGTTCGCCGTGGTAATGCTGTCTTTGGGTTAGGACAAGCCCGATGTGAAGACCGATATTTTCTCTTTCATGAGCTACGTAATCGTAGATAGTGAGGGCCTTTAGTTCTTCGGGCGTGTACCCGAGTAATTTCCGGAATGCTGCATTGGAGTCCAAGATACGTTTCGTTTCCACATCGAGAAGGATGATGGCATCCGCCATCTGCTGTATTACCGCATAGTAGAGTTCTTCACTCTGTTGCAGCTTCTCCATTGTTCCCTCGTCGGCAAGCATAAATGAGGTCGAGAAACTCTCCTGTTCCACTCAGTGGAACATTGAGATGTTTTAGCTAAATTTTTTGCCGGATCTGCATATACGTTTATGGATGGAAATATCTCTCTTGATTTCCTTCTCCCTTCCTTTTCAAGGACTCCTTTAAAACATGATGTCAAAACGATGTCAAGAGGTAAATGGGATCATTTCTTGTGTGCCCCCGGGGTAGATGGAATAAGGGGGGTAGGATCACGGGTTCGAACGGATGCTATTAGAAATCCAAAATCCCGCCGGATTCTGTCAGATCACCCTAACCTGAAGGGTCCAAACAGTAGGGTGCCTTCTAGTTCACACAAGATTCTTGCCAGTACGTTTTTTGTGGAATATCCTGATTTCAGTTTGTCGCTATTCCCGGAAAGTTCAGAAATGGCTGCTCGATAATAAGAGCGGTACATGCCTTTGCTTATCCTTTAGGATGGCAATTCAACGTGGCCCATGGGATCGCCAATGGCCCTCTGCTCCCCCATGTAATAGAATTCATTTTTCTTACGAAACATCCCAAAGTTTGCCCATATTCAATTATTTTGGGAGAGAAGGTGGAACATATTCCCTTACTTGAAAAGGCGTAACATGCTTCCGCTTGACAGGGCCAACTTATTTATGGACGAGCCCAAAAGGCAAGTTCTGGCTTTGCAGGGACACGAAGTTTAGAATAGTTCAAAATTCTTTTCCGTGAGCGAGAGGGAATGTGGGCAATAGACTCCGAACTACCCAAAGGAAGGGGCAAGGGCATCCTCTTATTAACCTTATAATGTACTGTGGAATTCACAATTTACAGAAATACTCCCTGTGAAGGCCAGGAAATTCCAGTTACATTTTCGGTTGATTTCATCCACATCTTATGCGAAGATGCCGGTGGATTTGATGGAGAGAGAACCGGTGAGCAGGGCGGAGATTATCGTCGTTGGCAGGGAG
>DAOVAK010000043.1 GCA_030671095.1 Deltaproteobacteria bacterium
GCCAGAGGCCAAACAACTACTCCCTGGGTACTGTTGGTATCATTTCCTGCGGTTCGGACAGGACAAACTCACCCTTCTCAATCCACCTCTTGAGTATGCCTGCAATCTCCCCGGCCCTTATATAGGACGAGACCGGTACCGTGTGAACCTCCTGCCCATTGAACTTCATTGTTCCACTCTTCAGTTCTGCATAATTCACCTGCCCGAGGCTGGATGCCTCCCCTTTTGGATAATCGTGGCCATAATCGATGATCTGGGTAGAGAGTTCCTCATCGGAGACACCCGTATACCTGGCCATTTCCTCATTCAATATGGGTATGGGCACGCCTATCCCCACAGCCAGGGAACATCCATATCCGAGCATACTGACACCCACTATCCATTTGGGATCCATCTCTTTTAGATTGCCCATGACCATAACAGTCCCTGCCGGGCTCAGGGGCACACCGTTTTTCCCTCTTTTGGCACCCGGATTGTGCTGGGTCCCAGGGCCGATAACGAAACCCTTGGCACCGCCAAGAAAAATCCTCGTCCCCATACCTACGGTCAAATAATATGGATCATTTAAAAGGGGGCTCAACTGTCCGGCAGTGGAGTAGTTGGCGTTGCCCGCCCTTGGTTTGAGCACGCCCATATAGGTATAGACGGTCTTATTGGACAAATTAATGGCGCAATTGTAGTTCTGATAGGCATTTCGTGGATTCAGCAACACAGCGTATGGCAAATCAGAGAGGGTGATCTTCTTCTCCATCTCTCGGTTCGGGTAGCAGTCGGTTCCGTAGGCAGTCGCCCTCAACCTCACTTTCTTGCCCGCTATGAGATCCTGGATCACATGGCCCCCACCGTACTTAAACTGACCGGGATGAACGCGGTTGAGCGGATCATCCTCTGAAGGTTCTGTCGCCCCTATATAGACATCAACGGCAGCCAGTCCCGCATAGGCAGGTACGCCGTTCAGCCAGACTTTGGCCGCTTTGATCGTTGGTTTCGTGTGACCGAAGTTGATGAAGGCCCCGGATGAGCACATGGGTGCAAACGTGCCTGTGGTGACCACATCGATCTGTCTGGCCGCTTTTTGAGGCCCTTTCCGCTTCACGATCTCTGTCATCTCATCAGCGGTTACAACGACCACTTTGCCCTGTTTGATTTTACGATTGATCTCTTCGATGGTCTTGGATGGCTTTCTTTGCGGCATTTTTATCTAGACCTCCAGACATGTTCTAAAAAAAGCCATAATAGTGATTATGAAACCCGATGACAAGCAAAAGTTAACGCATATTTGCCCCGTTTTGTTCTCTTGACTTTCCACTGACCTTCGGATAAGCATACGGGATAGGATTTAGGGTATTGAGACCGATAGAATTAGTTAGAATCACAGGTCTTGCGCGGAGAGTGGACCCATATGAATCCACGTGGAGTGATGGAGTTTTGGAGTACTGGAGTGAAGCTCCCCGTCCTTCGGCACGGGGCTTTCTGCGGAGGCGCTAAAAACGTACCTGCACCCAAAACGCCTATTCTCTTATTCCCCTGAACTCAATACTCCATTACTCCTTTACTCCATTACTCCAATTGGGGCGAAGCCCCAGACTTTGTGTGGAAGGGTAGATGAAGGACACCATCCAGATCGCAAATCTAACGATTGAAGAAAACGGCCCCCTTTTCCTTATTGCTGGCCCCTGTGTTATTGAAGATGAAAAAACAACTTCAAAAGTTGCCACTTTTCTGAAAGAAACCAGCGAGGCGATGGATCTTCCAGTTATCTTCAAAACCTCCTATGACAAAGCCAACCGGACATCGCTCGACTCCTTCAGAGGTCCTGGAGTGGATAGGGGACTTGAAATTATTCAGAGGGTGAAAGAGGAGACCGGTCTGCCCGTTTTGTCAGATGTGCACGAGATGGCTGAAATCGAGAAGGCTGCGAAGGTACTAGATGTTATTCAGATACCCGCATTCATGTGCCGTCAAACAAACCTCATCCTGAGTGCGGCTCGAACAGGTCTCCCCATCAATATAAAGAAGGGCCAGTATCTTTCTCCGTGGGAAATGGAACCCGTCATACACAAGATCATATCAACGGGCAATCGAAAAGTCCTTATTACTGAAAGAGGCGCTTCATTTGGCTACAACAATCTGGTCGTTGATATGAGGTCCATAGCCATCATTAAGGACTTCGGTTTTCCGGTTGTCTTTGACGCAACGCACAGCGTTCAGTTACCTGGAGGCAGTGGCACAAGGTCTGGGGGGCAGAGAGAATTTGTGGAATATCTTTCCAGGGCTGCTGTCGCGGCAGGTGCTAATGGTGTCTTCATGGAAGTTCATCCCAATCCCGACTCTGCCCTTTGCGATGGTCCCAACTCCCTTCCCTTAGACCAGGTCAGGCCACTTCTGGCTATGCTCAAAAAGATTCACCGCCTGGTCCGTTCCGCGGACTAATTTATGTCCGCCCAAAGGTCTAAAGGATTTTCATTGCTATTTGCGAAGTTATGATGACAGGAGACTGGGCAACCAGAATAAAGCTTCTTATCCTTGATGTTGATGGTGTGATGACGGATGGACGCATCGTTATGAATGCGCGTGGCGAAGAGATCAAGTGCTTCCATGTGAGGGATGGATATGGCGTCAAACGCTTATTGGATGCAGGTATTGATGTGGTCATCATTACAGGGCGAAAATCGAAAGCCGTTGAATATCGGGCAAAAGAATTGGGTATCCAAGAAATTTATCAGGGTGTAAAGGAAAAGGGATCCCTTTGCAGAGAAGTCATTGAACGCAAAAACCTGATAAAAGACCAGGTATGCTGCATGGGAGATGATCTCCCGGATCTCTCCCTGTTTAGTCAAGCTGGCATCTGCATTGCCGTGGCGGACGCCGCTGCCGAGGTTCGGAATGTGGCCAGCTATGTTACGGAGCAAAAGGGCGGGCACGGAGCGGTAAGAGAGGTCTGTGAATTGATCTTAAAGGCTCAACAAAATTGGCCGGGAACAGTGCCTTGACTTCTTGGCCGAGGAGAATAGGCTTTACGGTATATTTACTATTTGGTATAATTATTGCACGATGACGCGGTTATTCAAAAAACACTGGCCACTGTTAGGGATAGCCATCCTCCTGCTTGTGGTTGGTCTTTACGTGATGGGGGCTCAAAAGGGGATTATAAAAGAGTCTCTTCTTGCAGATATTGTGGGAGAAGAGGGACTCAAGCTCAAAAATGTCTCTTATGCGCAAAACGACCCCAATCGAGGAATGAAATGGACTCTAGATGCCAAAGAGGTCAAATTCTCCAAAGACAAGACCTTTATATCTTTTAAGGATTTCCGACTGAAGCTGAGACCCCAAAATAGACCCACGGTTGAACTGAAGGGGAAAAAGGGCGATTACGATAGAAACTCTGGGGAAATCAACCTTCATGGAGATTTGCAGGCCTATACGGATAATGGTTACCGGATCATCACCGAGCACATCCTTTATAAAGAAAAGGAAGGGTATTTGAAAACAGAGGAACCGGTCAGGATTCTTGGTCCCTTTTTCTCTGTGGCCGGTCGGGGCCTATACTACAATCCGGAAAAGGAAACCTTGAGAATTCATTCTGACGTCACGACTCGTATTACCAAGGAATCATCGATCCTATGAGGGGCATTTCATATAGGGGAATCTTCCTGATACTCTTTTTCAATTTGCTCTTTCCTGCCACTGGGCAAACCGAAGTGAGCCTACAGGAGGATGCGCAGAAAGCCGATGCGGGTGCCATAGTCATCAAGTCCCAATCCCTGGAAGTTGATAATCAGAAGAGAATCGTAGTATTTAGTGGTCAGGTGGATGCCAAAAAAGATGACATGACGATTAATTGCGAAAAAATGATCGTTTATTACATTGACCAATCTGCTGACAAGGAATCCGGAAAAACAGATGTGAGAATAGATAAGATTGTCGCAACGGGCAAGGTGAAGATCAGCCGGCCAGATGGGGCTTTGGCCATGTCAGAAAAGGCCGTTTATTACGAGAATGACGAAAAGGTGGTCCTGACGGGTAAACCCATTGTCAAGCAAGGGAATGACTTTATAGAGGGGTCCAGGATTACGCTATATTTAAAAGAAAAACGCAGTATTGTGGAAGGCTCTGAAAAGGAGAAAGTAAGGGCTGTCCTACATCCAAGAAGCGAGAAAAGGTAGCAGAGCCAGTGGATAACACAGATGTACTCGAAGCAAAAGAGCTGCTGAAGATTTATAATGGGAAAAGGGTGGTGGACCGGATTGGGATGACTTTAAGGCGGAAGGAGATCGTAGGTCTCCTCGGTCCTAACGGTGCCGGGAAAACAACCACCTTTTACATGATAATAGGTTTCACACGTCCCAATGGGGGCAAGGTATATCTGGATGGTGAGGACATCACGGAAGCCCCCATGTATCTGAGGGCGAGGAAAGGGATTAACTACCTTGCCCAAGAACCTTCTGTCTTTCGGAAGCTCACCGTCGAAGAAAACCTATTCGCCATCATGGAGAATATTGATATCCCCTCGCACGATATCAAGAAAAGAGCAATGAAACTGCTTTCTGAGCTCAACATCAGCCAGTTGGCCAAACAAAAGGCGTCATCCTTGTCCGGTGGTGAAAGGCGGAGGTTGGAAATCAGCAGAGCCCTTGTGACTGAACCCAGGTTCATGTTGCTTGATGAGCCCTTCGCAGGGATTGATCCCCTCGCCTTAAATGATATCAAAGAGATCATCAGACAGTTGAAAGACAGAGGCATTGGCATTATTATATCGGATCACAATGTCAGGGAAACGCTGGATGTGTGTGATTCGGCTTATTGTATCAACCAAGGGAAAATCATTGAGTTTGGTACCCCGGACGAGATTGTATGCAGTGATGTAGCTCGAAGCTGTTATCTCGGAGACGATTTCACTCTGTAATTTTTAAATCCTAAACCACATCCGTATAGGACTATGGTCTTACAACTCAGACAATCCCTTAGCCTACATCAGCAGCTCATCATGACCCCGCAGCTGCAGCAGGCCATCAAACTCCTCCAGCAATCCAAACTGGAACTCCTCGAAACCATCAGGCAGGAAATGGACACAAATCCCGTTCTGGTGGAGGCACAGCCCCAGGACGAGTTTGATGAGGATAAGGGATTTGACGGGGCAACAGGTAAGCCAGAGCAGCGTGCCACGGAAGTGACCGTTAAGGAGGATTTGAGGCAGGATGTGGATTGGGAGTCCTATTTCTCCGAATATAGCACAGGTTGGAGGGAGTCAACCTATGAGCAAAAAGAAGTCCCGTCTTTTGAAAGCTTCACACCCAGTAAAACCAATCTCTACACACATCTCACGTGGCAGCTCAACGTGAGCAATCTTGATGATGTGAAGAAAGAGATTGGCAGACATATCATCGGTAATTTGGATGGCAACGGATACCTGAAGACCTCTGTTGAAGAGCTATCCGAATCAACAGGACATACCCAAGAGCAAGTGATAGAGGCTCTGGGCTTCGTGCAGAAGTTTGACCCCGTCGGGGTCGCGGCCAGGGACTTAAAGGAATGTCTGCTCATCCAAGTCCGTTTTCGACATCTAGAGGGCACCGTCATTGAAGAGATTCTTTTGGAGCATATGGATAAGCTTGAGAATAAGAAGTACGATCGGATCGCAAAGTCCCTTTCAATCTCGCTCCAAGAGGTCAAATCGGCTGTCTCCGTCATTACCAGTTTCGAACCAAAGCCTGGCCGCGCCTACCATGATGAACAGACCATTTACATTAGCCCTGATATCTATGTCTTCAGGGTTGGAGACGATTATGTGATAGACCTCAATGAAGATGGGCTGCCCAAGTTAAGAATCAGTCATTATTATCGGCAAATTTTGTCCAGACGCGATTCGGTGTCTGAACGGGATAGACAATATATACAGGAAAAACTCAAATCCGCAGCCTGGCTGATCAAAAGCATTCATCAGCGTCAAAGGACCATATATCGAGTGACAGAAAGCATCGTCCGTTTTCAAGGAGAGTTCTTTGAGAGGGGGACAGCCCATCTGAAGCCTCTCGTTCTCCGTGATGTGGCCGAGGACATACAGATGCATGAGTCAACCGTCAGCAGGGTGACCACCAACAAATACGTCCACACGCCTCAAGGCGTCTTCGAACTTAAATATTTCTTCAACAGTGCCATCAATAGCCTGGACGGAGAGTCCATAGCCTCAGAAAGTGTCAAGGAACATATTAGGAATATCGTAAAATCTGAGAACAAAGCCAAACCTTACAGCGATCAGGAGGTTGCTGATCTACTCAGAAACCTTAACATCAACATAGCCCGCCGCACGGTGGCCAAGTACCGCGAGACTATGGGTATTTTGCCTTCCCGGAAACGGAAAGAGCCCTATTGATCTCTTGTAATTTTGACTTTTTGTATTTATTTTGCTATTGACCCTTTTTTTCTAAGGAGGTGAAGGGATGGACATTTCTGTCACATTCAGACACATGCAACCCACGGAAAGTCTAAGAACCTATGCAGAGGAAAAGGTATCAAAAATCAAAAGATACTTGGATTTTCCCTTTGAAGCCCACGTGGTACTATCAGTGGAAAAATTCAGGCATATAGCGGATGTCACCCTTAGCGTCAATGGAACCTGGATTAAAGGCATAGAGGAGACGGATGACATGTACTCAGCCATTGACCAGGTTATGGACAAACTTGAAAAACAGGTAAAGAAGTACCTCTCGAAAATAAGGAATAGGAGGGCAGAGAATAGGAAAGGTGAAGAGACCCTTGGCGTGGAAGAGACAGAAGAGGATGCCGCCTTCGGCCTAGAAGGGCCTAGTATAGAGGTGGAAAAGATGATTGCCAAACCAATGGATCCAGAAGAGGCAGCTATGCAACTTTCCACGTCTCAACAGGACTTTATCGTTTTCAGAAACTCCCGGTCCGAAGAGATCAACGTTATCTACAAACGCAAAGACGGCAATTTGGGACTTATCGAACCTTCTAGTTGAGCAACCGGAGCTCCTTTTTTTGGTGTGAAGGTAATGAAACTCTCAGAAATACTTAATCCAGACAACATTATTCCTGACTTGAGGGCCAAAGACAAAAAGGGGGTACTGGAAGAACTGGTGGATGTCATTGTCAGCCATGATCCATCACTGGACAAGGGTTCGTTGGTCAAGGTTCTGTTGGAGAGAGAAAGGCTTGGAAGTACGGGAATCGGCGATGGTATAGCCATACCCCATGGAAAATTTCGGGGACTTAAGCACCCGGTCATATCATTCGGTAGGAGTCTGGGGGGGCTCGACTTCGATTCCATGGATGGACAGCCTGCATTCCTATTCTTCCTATTGGTGGCACCCGAGAATTCCGCCAGCATCCACTTGAAAGCACTGGCCAAGATCGCAAAAATCCTCAAGAATAGCTCCTTTCGAAATGTGCTGATGCAAGCTCCCACCAGGAAAGAACTCTTTCAGACAATCATACAAAACGACGAGGAGTTTTGAATTTTCAACTTACATAAATCATCACTTGATTTAGAAGAACTGTACATTTTCCGAGAGGTATTATGATAGGTTTACTCATTGTTACCCACAGTGACTTGGGAAGAGAATTCTTGAATGCGGCTGAATTCATCGTTGGGCATCTGGATGCGGCAGATGCCGTCTCCATCACCATAACAGCAGATAGTGAACAAATCCGTAAAATGATCGAGGAGAAGGTCTCCGCCCTAGATACCGGCGAAGGCGTTCTCATCCTGACGGATATGTTGGGGGGTACACCATCCAATATAAGCCTCTCATTCCTGAAAGAAGAGATGGTTGAGGTCTTGACCGGGGTGAATCTACCCATGGTTATAGCTATTGCTCAAAATCGAGCAGATATGGACCTGAGCAAACTGGCCCAAATGGCACAAGAGGCGGGTAAAACGAGCATTTCCTTGGCAAGCAAGCTCCTGGACTCGGAATGACCTCTCTTGTAACCATCACAAAGGAGAATTTCCATCCCTTTTTACAAAAAATCCTTGAGATAGAAGAGCTCTCTTTTCCATCTCCTTGGAGTGTTAACGCCTTAAAGTCGGAGATAGAAAACCCCATTTCCCATTTATGGGCGCTAATAATGGGGAAGGTGATTTCCGGGTATATCTGCTTTTGGACGTTTGACAGTGAAATCAAGCTTATGAGTGTGGCCGTTCACCCCCATGACAGGGGCAAGGGTCTCGGACATCACCTTTTGAAAGAGATGATTGAAACGGGTATCTCCAAAGGCATGCGACAAATTTGGCTAGAGGTCAGGCCATCCAATTTGGTCGCCAAAGGGCTATACGAAAGATTGGGCTTTGAAGAGGCCTACCGTAGGCCAAGATATTACCCTGATACCCATGAGGATGCTATCGTTATGAGCCTGAACCTCTTAGAAAAAGATCCTTACCGCTCGATCTCAAATTAAGAAATCTATTTCTACCATTTCAATTGATTCCCCACTTATAAGCAGAAAGGAGGTAGAGCATGGCACTGAAAGTGGCAATAAACGGTTTTGGGAGAATTGGAAGGATGGTATTTAGGGCAGGACTTTCCCATCAAGATGTGGAATTTGTCGCCATAAACGATCTCACGGATCCTTCAACCTTGGTGCACCTCCTGAAATATGATTCCTCCCAAGGCAAGCTGGAGGCAGATCTATCGGGCACCGATCATTCTCTAATCGTCAACGGCAAGGAGGTGCAGATTTACAGGGAAAAGGATCCTTCAAAGATTCCTTGGAATGACGTGGGTGCTGAATTTGTTTTTGAGTGCACAGGCCTTTTCAGGGATAGGGAGAAGGCATCAGCCCATCTGGAAGCTGGAGCCAAGAAGGTCATCATTTCCGCACCCGCGAACAATCCCGACGTAACTATCGTGATGGGTGTAAACCAACAGGATTATAACCCGCAAAAACACCATATTATCTCAAATGCCTCTTGCACAACCAATTGCCTTGCCCCGGTCTGCAAGGTTTTGCTGGATAACTTTGGAATTGAAAAGGGACTCATGACCACAACGCATTCCTATACGGGCGATCAACGCCTTCTCGATTTCCCCCATAAAGATCTTAGAAGGGCTCGGGCCGCTGCACTCTCTATGATCCCCACCACAACGGGTGCTGCCAAGGCAGTCTCCCTGGTCCTCCCCCAACTGGCTGGCAAATTGAATGGGATGGCCATCAGGGTTCCCACGCCCAACGTGTCTGTGGTGGATTTGGTTGTCCAACTCAGCAAGCCCGCCACTGCGGATGAAGTGAACATGGCCATGAAAGAGGCCGCCGAAGGAGACTTGAAGGGTATTCTCGCCTATTGTGAAGAACCGCTCGTATCCATTGACTTTAATGGCTCTTCGGTCTCTTCCACCGTGGATGCACTCTCCACAATGGTCATAGGGGATATGCTCAAGGTCCTATCCTGGTATGACAACGAATTTGGCTATTCAAGCCGCATGATCGATCTGGCCCTCTACATGGCGGGCAGTTAATCGTAAGCACCTTGCCGTAGGGTGGGGTTTTACACCCCACCGATCAAATGCGGGGGGCTTTTTCATATCCAATTGACCCGATCTCGGGTTTAGTACCCGATCGTTCAACTTCCATGGGCAGTTCTTTGCCCGTCATTGCGAGGAGTCTCGTGGAAGCGGGACGACGAAGCAATCTCGTTTTCGAAAAATCAAATTCTTCTCATTCTGAGACATAACTGGAGGCTATTCATGACCGATCGCATACCCTTGATTGCCGGTAACTGGAAAATGAACCTGACTCTGCTGGAAGCCGCCTCCTTGGTTAAGTCCATTAGGGACCACATCCAAGACCTGGGTGGCGTGGACGTCATAGTGGCGCCCCCATTTACTGCCCTCGCCACGGTCAAGGGGATCATCGGAGACGCAAATATTCTTTTAGCTGGACAGAATATGCACTGGGAGCGAGACGGGGCCTACACGGGTGAGATATCCCCGCTCATGCTTCTGGAGGCCGGATGTACCCATGTGATCCTGGGTCACTCAGAGAGGAGGATGTATTTTCAGGAAACCGATGGACTGGTTGACATGAAGGCTAGCGCTGCTGTGCAGTTGGGATTGATTCCGATCATCTGCATCGGGGAAACACTTCAAGAGAGGGAAGAGGGTCAGACATTTGGGGTGGTCAGAAAACAGTTGGAGGGATCGCTTAAGACTTTCAGGGACGACAAAACCCTACCTTCTTCCACCATTCTGGCCTACGAACCCGTTTGGGCCATCGGCACAGGTCGTACCGCCACCCCCGACCAGGGCCAGGAGGTCCATCATTTTGTTCGAGAATGGATAGGCGAGACTTTCAGCAGAGAAACGGCCGATCTTATCAGGATCCTTTATGGCGGAAGCGTCAAACCGGACAACGTAAAGGATCTCATGTCAATGACGGACATAGACGGCGCTCTCGTGGGTGGGGCGAGTCTGAAAGCGGATTCTTTTATTCCCCTTATCAAATTTGGAGAACAGTAATTTCTATTGCAAAATTGACTTTTTTTGGTAATACTACAAAATGTTACATAATCTTGAAGCTGAAAACAAAGGGACAATAAATGAAGCTTATTATCATCCTGGTGCATATCTCTGTGTGCGTCGGCCTTATTTTGATCGTTCTACTTCAAAGAGGCAAGGGGTCAGATATGGGAGCCGCCTTTGGGGGTTCCAGCCAGGCCATATTTGGAAGCCGAGGAGCCACCACCTTTTTGCATAAAGTAACGGCAGCCATTGCCATCATTTTTATGTTGACCTCTCTGGGTCTTGCGTTTCTTTTTGGACGGGGAGCGACCACGTCCATCATGAGAGGCGTTTCCCAGACGGAGGTGCCAGCGGCCCAAGAGACACAGAGCCCGTCCCCAGTGGAACCTGAAAAATAATAAATTTGATCTTTTAAGATCTTTTTAAGTCCGTCGCAGACGGACGTTTTATAGAATCGCAGAGCGATTGTATTGTGCCGAAGTGGTGGAATTTGGTAGACACGCTATCTTGAGGGGGTAGTGGGGGAAACCCCGTGCGGGTTCAAGTCCCGCCTTCGGCACCAGAAA
>DAOVAK010000244.1 GCA_030671095.1 Deltaproteobacteria bacterium
GTGCAGTCTGAGGGTCGCCGGGCAAAGGCCGTTACAAATGGGTTGATAGGCTGAGAATGAGGGGTATTGCACGTTTTTCCGAGTTTTTTGGTTTGAGAAGGAGCACAGTAGGCATGCTCTGCATGGTTATCCTCGTAGGCATGGGGGAACGGATGGCAGAGCGATTTCTGCCCATCTACCTTATAGCTCTGGGTGGTGGTGCTTTGTCAGTTGGCGCTCTCAGTGGCCTAGATAATCTGCTATCAGCCCTTTACGCATTTCCTGGTGGTTATCTTTCAGAGCGCATGGGGACCAAACGGGCACTACTCATATTCAATATCATAGCCATGTGTGGGTTCCTTCTGGTCATACTGGTCCCCGCATGGCAGGCTGTGCTGGTGGGAGCGGTCTTTTTTCTCTCCTGGACAGCCATTTCTCTGCCTGCCACCATGAGCCTTATCGCCAAGGTCCTGCCGATGAACAAGCGCACCATGGGGGTTTCCATGCACTCTTTTGTGCGACGTATCCCCATGGGCCTTGGACCGGTTCTGGGCGGCCTCTGCATCGGTATCTGGGGAGAACGTGATGGTGTTCGGCTTTCCTTTGTTGCCGCTTTCCTGCTCTCTGGTGTGGCGGCTGTATTGCAGCAACACCTCATAGAGGAGGATCGTTCGGGAAGAGCATATGGGGAGCAATACCCAAAACCAGAAAAGAATCCTTTGCGCCTTTTGCGCCAGATGTCCCTGCCCCTCAAACGACTCCTGATTTCCGACATTCTGATCCGATTTTGTGAGCAGATCCCCTATGCCTTTGTCGTGGTGTGGTGCATGAAAAGGATAGCCGAGCCCGTCACCGCGTTTCAATTCGGCATACTCACAAGTGTTGAAATGCTCACCGCCATGCTCGTCTATATTCCCGTAGCCTATTTCGCTGATCGAAGTACCAAAAAACCATTCGTTACCACAACTTTCCTATTCTTCACCCTATTTCCCTTGGTGCTTCTGTTCTGTACGTCATTTACGTGGCTCGTGTTCGCATTTATCTTACGCGGCCTCAAGGAGTTCGGTGAACCCACGCGGAAGGCCCTCATCATGGACTTGGCACCAGAGGATCGCAAAGCAGGTATGTTCGGGCTCTATTACCTCCTCCGGGACGTGGTCGTCTCTATGGCAGCATTCGGCGGTGCCTTTCTCTGGCAGATGGGTCCAGGAGTGAATTTTCTGGTTGCCTTTTCATGCGGTCTTGTGGGTACAATCGGCTTTGCATTGCGAGGGAGTGACCTTTCAAGAAACGGCTCAGCCTGACGCCAGTGTTTGCTGGATTACATAAATAATGGGAGAAGAAATAGTCCATTTAACTCGCGCGGGGATCTTCACTAGGCATTGCACAAAAGCAAGTCTTCTCATATTAATGATAGTCTTGTCTCTGTCTGGATGGCAAGCGGCTGAGAAGGGGAGGGCATCTTCTGAGGCGGCGACCGGTAAACCCCGTGAGCACAAAGTAAGATCCATCCCCCTTGCAGGGAAGCTGAAAAATGAATGGGCAGAAGTTTCAGGTCTTGCGTGGTATCGCGATCATTTAATTATCCTTCCCCAATACCCTGACCGGTTTTCTTCAGAGGCTGACGGCCGTATTTTTGCCATCTCAAAAGAGCGCCTCCGAGCGTTCTTGGATGGCAACTCTAGTGCCCCCATCCTGCCTCGTGAGATTACATTTGTTGCAGTGGGCGTAGAGGAGAGGATCAAGGGCTTTGAAGGATATGAGGCCATCGCCTTTAAGGGAAATCGTGTCTTCATGAGCATAGAATCGAAACCAGGTGAGCAGATGATGGGTTGCTTGATAAGTGGGGAAATTGCCCCTGACCTTAGTGCAATACGTCTCAACCCAGAAAGCCTGAGAGAGATGCCTCCTCAAGCCCATCTGGAAAACATGAGCGATGAGGCCCTGCTCGTGGTGAAGGATAGGGTGGTCAGCCTCTATGAAGCAAATGGGGTCAACATTAATCCAAATCCCTCAGCATATATTTTTGACCTGTCACTGCGTGCATTGGGAACCATTTCTTTTCCAAGAATCGAATACCGGATAACTGACGCCACCTCCCCGGACTCTGAAGGACGTTTTTGGGTCATCAATTTTCTCTATCCGGGGGACCGAGCCAAGCTCAAACCGGCGCCGGATGCGTGGGCGGCCACATACGGCTTGGGTCCAACCCATTCCCGATCCGCCACGGTTGAGAGACTCGTGGAGTTTCGGTATACAGACACCCAAATCTTGGCTACCCATAGGGCGCCCATTCAACTGGAGCTGCTTGAGGATGGCCGTGCTCGAAATTGGGAAGGGGTAGTCCGTCTCGACCAAAGGGGCTTCCTGCTCATGACAGACAGGTATCCGGAAACAATTCTGGGCTTTGTCTCAGCCCATTAACGTATCCCTGACGGTCAGAGAACTCATGAGATGCTTAATTCCCTAAAACAGTTGAAGGAGGAGAAAATGACTGTTGTGTTGTATATCCTTGCCATCTTATGGATAGTTGCGGGCACTTTTTTGGTTCTCTATACGGAGAGCACCAAGGAAGTCTTTAAAAAGCTTTTTTTCACAGATCATTTCAGATGGTTGGCCGTACTGCCCCTTATTTTCGGCATACTCCTGGTTGTGGGTGCTTTTTACCACAAGGAAATGTTTTGGTTGGTCTTTGTCCTGGGCGTGTTGGGACTTCTGAAAGGCGTTTTTCTGATCATGGGGCCATCAGCCCAGATCAAGAAATTGCTCGACTGGTGGTTCCATAAAGCGAGTGAAAGGACCATCCGTCTAAATGGATTAATAAGCGTTATCCTCGGAATGGCTATTCTGTCTTACCTGTGAGAGCCATCTACAGCACCAGGCCAAGGATCCTCATGGTATCCTCTTGTTTGGGGCCCCCTGTTGAGTGTGGATGATCAGGATCTTTAGCTCTAGTGTGGGATTTTCAAAACCCCCGCCCCATGCATCCTTCCCTCTTTAAGCATGATCAATGCCTCATTCGCCTGGCCCAGCTCAAACTCTTGCACTTCTGGGGTGATGCCGATCTCAGCAGCTAAAGGCAGGAATTCCAGGGCATCTCGTCTGGCCACATTGGCCACGCTCTTCAGCTCCTTCTCATACCAGACATACTTGGCATATTCTAGCTCTGGGATAGGATTTATCTTGCGGATGGCATTCACGACCACCCTCCCTCCCTTTTCAATGATTCTGAGTGCCTCACGCACGGGTTCTCCAACCGGGGTAAAATCAATGGCACAGTCAAGCTTTTTTGGGGGTGTGTCTCCTGTTGCCCCCACCCAGTCGGCCCCTAGTTTCTTGGCCAGCCCTTGGTGATCCTTTTGCTCCTTTCGGGTAAAGACAAAGACTTTACAATTCCAATGTTTTGCCACCTGAATGGCAATATGGGCAGAAGCGCCGAATCCAAAGAGGCCGAGTATCTGCCCGCTCTCTATTCCGGATAGCCGCAAGGCCCTGTAGCCAATGACACCGGCACAAAGTAGGGGGGCGGCCTGCGAATCAGAAAACCCTTCTGGTATGGGATAGGCAAAATCCTCTGCAACGACTGTGTATTGGGCGTAGCCTCCATGGGCATGAAGGCCTGTAGCCTGAAACGCATCGCAGAGGTTTTCATCACCCCTTTTGCAAAACTTACATTCTCCGCAACTGGAATGGATCCAGGCTATTCCTACGCGGTCTCCTGTCTTGAACTGGGTAACCCCCAAACCCAATGCTTCCACTGTTCCAACCACTTCATGCCCCAAAACTATGGGAAATCTTGGAGGAACGAGTCTTCCCTCAATCTCATCAAGTTCTGTATGACAGATCCCGCAGGCGGAAACCTTGATCAGAATCTGTTTAGAATCAGGGTCAGGCACTGGCAACTCAACCATTTCCAAAGGTTCTGTCTTTAAGGGCAAATCAGTCCTTGTCCGAGCCTCGCCCTCAATTTCAATCTCACAGAATTCCTTAAGCACCATAGCCTTCATTTTCTACTCCTTCTTCCGTTCACGCCATCTTCAAAAAGTCGTCATCCTCCCAGTGACCCTTGGTATTGCTTATTGAACCTTGTCACGCTGTTTGAAGAGAAACCAACAATACCATAATTAAACGTCTCGGAAATTGTATAACTTGCTGAAATTAAGGGTAATTTTTGAGGCCTGACGTTTTTGCCCCGCACATGGAATGATGGCCCGCCCTGGCGCGACGTGCATTGAACGGGAAATCAACTTGGCCGGTCTTACATTTTTAGCTCTTCCATAGGAGAACTTCAGCAAACCAGGTCTGGGCCAGGGAATATTGGAATGTTGATTTTAACCCGCCATAGTGCTTTGGCGGGTTAAAAGGAAGTTCCTTATCTATTAACATTATCAATTTCCATGTCAAGAGGAATTTTGCCAATAAACCACTGCCCCATTTTCCTCTCCGAGCCGTAGGCTCTACAAGCCGGAGGCCAGAACCCATTGTTCCATCATTCTCTCCGAGGCGTAGGCTCTACGAGCCGGAGGCCAGTATTCCAACATTCCCTCCGGGCCGGAGGCCAATTGTGAGTGAAGCGAACTAAGTTCTAGTTGAATAGAGAAGTGGAGATGATAATTTCAAGGAATCTGCCAATGCCTATCTTTTGACATAGGAGGCACATGTCTGATATTTGAGTCTCTAAGCTGATCAATTGCAGCGCCTCGGAATTGCGGGGAGGATGTGAATTTGAGACCATGGCAGAGGTGGTGAAGGGATTGTATTACACTTTAATGGAACTCTAGGGGTTGGCCATGAGAGAAAAGGCCCTCGTCGTTTTCCTGTGTGTATTTGGCATTTTAGCCGTTTCCTATGGTATGATCAAAGACAACGATGCGGTCTTTATCATCGGGCTGCTATTCGTCTTTGGAGGCTATTTGCTGATCAGAAGAAAGCTGAAGGAATCGATAAAGAGAAGATCATGAACGACGATCTAGATCATAGAATTCAAATTCTCGCCCAATGGCTGTATGAATCCCCTTATCTCGTAGTTTTCACCGGGGCCGGCATCAGCACGGAATCGGGACTTCCTGATTTTAGAGGTCCTGACGGGGTATGGACGCGTAGAGACAAGGGCCTGCCCCCAAAAACGATGACACGTCCCTGGGACGCCGTGGAGCCTAACATCGGTCATCTCGCCATTGTAGAACTTCAAAAAGTGAAAAAGCTTAAGTATCTCATTTCACAGAATGTGGATAATCTCCAT
>DAOVAK010000222.1 GCA_030671095.1 Deltaproteobacteria bacterium
GGAAGCATCGAGCGGGGAGAAAAGATATATTCTTTCAAGGAGTTAATAGCCAAACACCCACCCCAACCGCCAAGACCAAATATAGAGCCGAGGGAACACCTTGCCTATATCCTATACACTGGGGGGACGACTGGCCTGCCCAAGGGCGTCCCCGGAACGCATTCCTTCATAAATTGTATGATTAACGATTATCACAAGGTGATCGAAGGTTATATTCGGAAGGGGACGTCTACCCTGATCATGGTGGGTCCCCTTTTCCACATTATGGGACAGGCAACATTTCTCTCAATTGGCCTTGGTCTAGGGAATAGGACCGTCCTCATGCCCATCCCTGAGGTGGACTCTATTTTGAAGGCCATCGAGAAGTACAGAGTTGATCTATTATCCGGTGTACCTGCCCTCTACCGAATGATCCTAGAAAATGACAGGCTGGACTTCTATGACTTAAGCTCACTGAAATACTGCTGGAGTGGGGGCGATGTGCTTCCAACTGAGATATTTAATCGTTGGAGGCAGAAGTTCAACGTGCCCATATATCAGAATTTTGGGGCGACGGAGACGGGATTTGTTGCCTTTAGCCCTATGGATCAAGAGCCCAGCCCGAATGTCATCGGTTTCCCAGTTACATCCAAGAAAATCAAGGTTGTCGACCCTGATTCACTGGAGCCGGTGGCGCCCGATAGCCCTGGTGAGTTGCTTACTTCGTCAGAATATATGGTTCGGGCCTATTGGAACAAGCCGGAGGAGACAGCAGCTGGGTTTGTGGAGCTGGACGGAAAGCTATATTACAGCATGAAAGACATCGTCACAGTGGCTCATGATGGACAGCTCTCTTACACGGACAGGGGAGCAGACATCATAAAATATAAAGGATATCGCGTCTCCTGTTCAGAGATCGAAGCCGTGCTGCAGGATCATGAGGCGGTGATGGGGGCATGCGTCATCGGTGTCCCTGACACGAAGGTGGGTGAACGCATCAAAGCGATGGTGGTGATCAGGGAAGGCGTGAGGGGCGTGGGCGCAACCGATCTCATCAGATGGTGTCGAGAGAGGCTCGCGCCTTACAAGGTCCCATACTATATAGAGTTTAGGGATATGCTCCCTAAGTCCAAAGTGGGAAAACTCCTGAGGCGCGAGGTGAGAGATGAAGAGCGTCGAAAAACAGAGAAGGGCAAACGAGAACCATCTTCTCCCTGATGGGCTTGAATCAGTGGCATTCAGAGACGCCTTCGGGTCAATTTTTATCTTTTTCCTTAATTGCCTTAAGAATCTTTTCGGGCGTTATGGGCAAACTTTTGATTCTGACCCCAATGGCATCGTGTATGGCATTGGCAATCGAGGCTATGACAGGACCGCTTGCCCCCTCACCGGCCTCCTTGGCGCCATAGGGACCTTCGGGATCTGGCATGTCCATTGAGTATAGCCCCTGAAATCCTGGAATGTCTCTAAAGGTAGGCATCTTGTAATCTCGAAATGATGTATTGAGGGTCTCGCCTCTATCATCCCGGATAACACCTTCAAATAGAGCCTGCCCCACATGCATCACCGTAGAGCCGATCAATTGGCCCCTGACGAGCATGGGATTTAATTCCCGTCCCCCATCATGCGCGGTCCACACGTTCAGGATTTCCACCTGGCCTGTCTCCGGATCTACCTCCAGCTCGCACACCTGGGCGTAAAAAGTGTAGGCGGCAGTAAAGTTACCATAGCCCTTTGCAAAATCTAAATGGCCGCATGGTGCATTGTAGTAGCCCCGCCCCATAATGGTCATCCCTTTCTTATTCTGACAATAACGAACCACCTTATCCAGTTCAGTCCCGTGATCCGGGCTTCCCTTGACATAGACCCTCTTCTTTTTGAATACAAGGTCTTCTGGCCGGGCCTCCAAGACCTCGGCGGCCACATCGGCTATTTGCTTCCTCGCATCTAGAGCCGCTATTTTTGCCGCGTTGCCGGCATAGAAGGTCACCCTTGACGACCAGGTACCTCCATCAATGGGCGTGAGATCACTGTCCACCAAGGCAAAGGTCACATCGTCCGGTTCTATCCCAAGGACCTCGGCCACGATCATGGGCAGAACGGTATCACATCCCTGCCCCACATCCGTCGCTCCGCTCTGCAGAGCAACCGAACCGTCTTCCTGCAGTTTCAGCATGGCCGAACACGCCGACATTCCCATGATGTTGGAGCCGCTTATAAAGCCTGAGGCCCCAAGACCTATGCCTCGATATTTGGGTAACTTGCCTTTTTTCTGGTCCCAGCCAGAGACCGTTTTTGCCTTATCGAGGGCCTCCTTGAGACCACAGGTGGTTATTTTGAACCCATTGGGAGCCTCGTAGCCTGGCGTAATGGCATTCCTTTTGCGAATCTCAAAGGGATCAATGGCCAATTCATCTGCGATGCTATCCAGAAGCCCTTCAAAGGCAAATCGGGCCTGGGGCACGCCGTGGCCCCTGAGGGCCCCACAAAAGGATTTATTGGTGTAAACCCGGCAACCCCTGTATCTCACATTGGGTATTTTGTAGGTCATCATTAACCAAGCGCCTAGGAGGTAAATGCTTAACTGACCAATGCTGCCATGGGCCCCGCCATCGGCAATCGCATAGCAGTCCATGGCTTGGATGATCCCGTCCTTGTTCACGCCAATTTTCAAGTCTATCTTGTAGGGATGGCGCATATACCCCATGATCAGGACTTCCTCCATCGTGTGAACGATCCTAACCGGTCTACCTGTCTTACTGGCGAGCATCACCGCAGCGAAGTCCATGGGCAAGGCCTCCTGCTTGCCTCCTGAATTGCCCGCGCCTATAAAGGTCTGTTTTACCCTGACTTTGTGGGGCGGAAGACCCAGGCCCATAGCCAGTTGCCGCCAAGCAACATACGGACTCTGCTTGCATGCCTCCAGGGTGACCTTCCCATCGGCATCCCAAAAGCCAATGCACGTGTGAGTCTCCAGCATACCGTGCTTAAAGGCCTGGGTATGAAAAACATCCTGCCTGACCAGAGAGGATGCCTTTAGACCTTTTTCTAAATCGCCAAATTCCCACTCCGACTTAGAACTGATATTGTTGGGCTTGTTGTCGTAGAGGAGAGGGGCGCCCTGCTCCATGGCCTCCTCAGGATCAAAGACGGCTGGCAGCGGTTCATACGCCACATCTATCAGATCCAATGCCTCCCAGGCCGTGTCCTCGTCTTCAGCGGCCACCGCCGCCACCTCCTCCCCAATATATCTTACCCGGTCAATAGCCAGGGGAAGATAGTCCCTGGTGTGAGCGAAGTTCCCATATAAAATTCCAGGAAAGTCCTTACCCGTAATGACGGCCCGCACACCTTCCAGCCCCTCAGCTTTCTTAGTGTCTATGTTGAGAATCCGGGCATGGGCATGGGGGCTGCGCAATATCTTTCCGTGGAGCATACCGGGTATGGCAATATCCCCGGCAAAACGACACTCCCCCGTGACCTTTATCCTTGCATCCTTTTTCGGATATGGCCTCCCAATAACGGCGAGGGTCTCGTGTTTCTTCATCCGTTATCTCCCTTCAAAACGGCTCGATTTCATATTATCGGCGGCTGCCTTCACAGCCTCAATGATCTGGACGTAACCTGTGCATCGGCACAAGTGCCCTGAAAGGGCTTTCTTAATTTCTTCTTCGGATGGATCTGGATTTTCCAGAAGAAATGCCTTGGCACCCATAATTATACCAGGCGTGCAAAAACCGCATTGGACAGCGCCGTGGGTCACAAAAGCGTCCTGAATAGGATGAAGTTCACCACCCTTTGACAACCCTTCTATGGTGAGAATCTCTTTCCCCTGGGCTTCTGATATGAGCATCAGGCATGAATTTACGGCTTTACCATTAATAATAACCGTGCAAGCACCGCAGTGACCCTCAGCGCAACTTATCTTGGTTCCGGTCAGGTTCAATTGATCCCTTAGGACTTCGGCCAACGTCCTCCAGGGTTGTGTCTCCACTTCGTAGGTCTGACCGTTTACCTTTAAATCAATTGTCTGTTTCACGAGACCCTCCTCCAGGATTATGATTTGAGTTTATCCAGGGCCTTCTGGATTGCTCGACCAGTCAAGACACGAATCAAATCTCGCCTATATTCTTCTGTTGTCCGCCACGAAGTTCTAGGTGAGGCCTCGTTAGACGCAGTCCCGGCGGCGAGCTCAATGATTTCTCTAACCAGTTTTTTGCCAGTTAGAACTTTCTCTGCCTCTTTGGAACGAATTGGCGTAGGTGCAGCGGTCGCAAGGGCTAACCTCGCCGCTTTACAGGCGTTATTCCCATTTTCAAGGGTAATCAGGGCGGCCACCCCGATCATAGCGATCTCCATGGCATTCCTTCTGCCAAACTTGATGTATTCGCCAGCACTGTTAGGTTCTACGGGTGGCATTTCCAGTCTGACCAAAATCTCATCATGATTCAGGGCTGTCTTCTTGGGTCCGGTGAAAAAGTCTTCAAGAGCCAGAACCTTTTCCCCTTCCTTAGTGGCAATAACAGCCTTAGCACCCAAGACCAGTAGAGATGGCGGCATATCCGCAGAAGGCGCCGCAGTACACAAGTTGCCCCCTAACGTGGCCCGATTCCTTATTTCCATCGATCCCAACACAGAGGCAGCCTGAGCCAATATAGGATAATACTCTCCGATAATGCTGGATCTCTCTATCTCGCCTATCGTGCATGCAGCGCCGATTTTGAGACCGGTCGTTTTATCAAATTGAATCTCATCCAAACCCGATATTCGACTTAAACCTAGGACATATTGAGGACGCCATTCGCCCCATCTCATCTCTGATATGAGGTCCGTCCCCCCGGCAATCACCTTGGCCTTCGGGCCATATTTGGCAAGAAGGGAGATAGCCTCCTTGATTGACTTGGGGTTCAGAAATTCAAATTTCGGCAAATTGCGAAACATGTTTTCCCCCTTTTAAAAAAAGTTTGATTTAACGTATCATTTTAGCCCTTTGAAACAGCCGTGCAGAAACTACTGTTGGGCTGAGCGGGGTTCTCTGGAGCGGCCAAAAACCAGGCCTCCGTACACGGTTTCTTCCGGGGGGCTCCCTTGCCCTGACGCCTGCGCACACAGGCCGCCCAAATAAAGACCGGGCCAAGTTCAACGATGAGAGAACATCGCCCTCAGAGCTCTCGCGCTTTGTGCGCCATACTTAAGGGCGTTGCGCAAATTTTTTGGCCCCTCCAGAGAATGCCGGTTAGCCCAAGGGGCTTTTTAAACGCCTCTGGCGGTTTCAAACGGCTAAAGTATTACGATTTAACGAATTCCTGAACTTTACACGGGTGAAGCACCCATGAACAAAAATAATAGATTACCTATCTAACAAATGCTGATAGTCTTCTCAAGAAAATTCAAAGGTAATGGGATTTCAGCGCAGCTCGGCCAATAAAGGTGTAAAAGGTGCTGTTTTCCCTCAGAAGCCCCTTCTTGACAACAGAAATTGATTTAGCTATTGAAACGAACATTCGTATATACTAACGTAAAAAGATAATCCTAATGTGAAGCTCCCTTTGCTTCCGCACGGGGCATCTTCACC
>DAOVAK010000811.1 GCA_030671095.1 Deltaproteobacteria bacterium
GGGCCAAGGGCCGCACCACCTGTCATGGCAGAGCGGACCCTGGAGAAGCCCAGGCGATCTCTCAGTGCCCTGAACATGGCAGTGTATGCGAGCCAGTATATAATTTTCCAGAGAAATGGAGGCTTCTCCTTATCAAATTTGAAGTCTGCCCAGCGGTATCCGATTGGGAGGCACAGGTCGTAGATGAGTTTCTTAAAGAAAGATGCATCCAGATGCTTGACCATGACCTGACGGGAAAGCCCTTCCCACATACTGGGTCCGGCTACCACCAGGCTTGGGGCAACCTCGTAAAGGTCGGCCAGGGAGGTTTCCGATTCCTCGGGGAAGTTCACAGTATAACCCGAATATAAGGCGGAAAAGACACTCATAGTCTGTTCCACAATCCATGGTAAAGGAATAAATGAAACAAACTGGTCATCCGGTTCTTTGGGGTCCACCTCATTCAACGAGGCCACCATGCTTATAATATTCTTGTACGTGAGCAGGGATCCTTTAGGGTTTCCGGTTGTACCTGAGGTATAGCAAATAACCGCTAAGTCGTCAGGCTTAATAGCCCGGACATTTTTCTCGAAAAGGTCTGGTTCTTTCTGGTGTATCTCCTGGCCTATGCGCTCAACCTCGTAGTAATCGATCAGGGCTTCATCTTCATAATCCCACAACCCTTTTGGCTCCGCATATATGATCTTTTTGACACGAGGGAGTTTCTCCTTGAGGTCCAATATTTTGTCCACCTGTTCCTGATCTTCAGCCACAATCATAGTGGCCTCGGAATGGTCAATAATATAGGCAACCTCAGTAAGAATGGAGTCCTGAAAGATGCCAATGGGAACGCCACCAGCCGACTGTGCAGCCAACTCTGCATAAATCCATTCAGGACGATTTCCGCCAATGATCCCGAGAGTGTCTCCGGGCTTGAGTCCAAGAGAGATCAGTCCCAAGGAAAAATCACGCACATGCTCCAGATACTGTTGCCAGGTTACGGACTGCCAGATACCGAATTCCTTTTCACGGAGGGCCACCCTGGCGTTCCCGAAGCGCCTGGCATTTTTAGCCAGGAGCGAAGGAAGGGATTGGGGAATATCTTTAGGATCGGGGCTTTTAGCGTTCATTTTGCATTAGAGTCGTGAATATGTTTTCTGGTCTTCGCCTAAGTATGCCCTAATCACATTAGGGTCTTTCTGAATATCCTGGGAGGAGCCTTCGGCGATTTTTCTGCCGAACTCCAGGACGCATACACGGTCTGAGATATCCATGACCACACCCATATCATGTTCTACAAGGACAATACTTACCCCCCACATACTGTTTACATTGAGGATAAAGCGGGCCATGTCTTCAGTTTCTTCAAGATTCATCCCGGCCATGGGTTCGTCCAAAAGGAGGACTTCAGGACGCATGGCCAGTGCTCTGGCAAGTTCCACCCTTTTTTGAAGTCCGTAAGGGAGGGTGCCGACTACCTGTTTGCGAATAGCCTCAATCTCCAGGAGATCAATGATTTTTTCCTCGATCTCCTTCCTGAGTTTCAGCTCCTCACGAATGGTTCGTCCATAATAAATTATGTCTGAAAATATGCCTGATTTGAGAAAGGTGTGC
>DAOVAK010000659.1 GCA_030671095.1 Deltaproteobacteria bacterium
TTCGTTGACACCTATCAACTCTCTGTGGCCTCTGTGGCTCTGTGGTGAGATTTCTTATAAATCCGTGAAATCCTGTAAATCCCGTCGGACACAAAAAGGGCAGAAGGAGAAGTTCCATGGAAGATCATATTGTCTTTGGTGAGCGGATGTTGCCCATAAGACTTCCAGATACCGTACAGACGACCCCTCCAGGGCTTTCCACCGATCTTCCGCCTGTGGATGATATTGAGGGGACAATCCGTCAGGCGCTCCAGGAACCCTTAGGTCGTGCCCCCCTCAGTGAAACGGTCAAACCCAATTGGAAAGTGACAATTGCCTTTGATGACCCAACTGTTCCCTGTTTTGCACCTGTCTGGGAGCCGGCCATAAAGCTCGTTATGGGGGCGCTGGAAAAAGGAGGCGTGAAGAGATCCAACATAACACTTCTCTGCGCCAATGGCCTTCACCGGAAATTCACCCGCCGTGAGCTGGCCAAGATCGTTGGTGAGGATCTGGCCAGGACATTTGGGTACCGGCTCCTCTGTCACGATGCCGAAGACCCAGAGAACCTCACCTACTTAGGCAACACAGAGTCAGGATACGAAGTGGAGCTTAATAAACGGGTAACGGATTCTGATCTTACCGTCTATATCAACACAGTGGTGTGGAGAGGCTTCAATGGGGGATGGAAATCTATCTGTGTGGGGCTAGGCTCTTACCGCTGTATCAGGTGGCACCACACGCCAGATAGCATGTCCATGTCCATGGAAAAGAATCGCATGCATGAAATACTCAATGATATGGGCACCCTCGTGGAGGAGAAGATAGGCAGGGAGCGGATCTTCAAGATAGAGACGGTCCTGGCCAATCCCCTTCAGATCCATAGGGTATGGGCAGGGGGCGTATTTGAGACGCGTCAGGCAGCACTTGAGCTTATGAAGTCCCAACTGAAGCCAAGACGTGACCTGGTCAAGGAAAAAGCGGATATTGTCCTCTATGGGATACCCAACTGGAGCCCCTATGCGGCCTTCTCAGTCATGAATCCCTTGCTCACCCTCATTTCCACAGGTCTCGGTTACATGGGAGGCGTGATAGAGGCCATGGGAAAACCGGGGTGCTCGGTCATCCTGGCAAGCCCTTGCCCTGATCAGTGGAACCATAAGCACCATCCCACCCACCAGGAGATCTGGGAGAAAATCTTGCCAAATTATAGCGATCCTTATGAGATTGCAGATCTCTTTGAGGAAGATTTTGCCCACAGACCGGAATACATTTACAAATACCGGTTCTGCTATGGATTTCACCCCATGCACGGGATTATGACCACGTACCCCATGAAAAGGCTTCGCCATGCGTCCAGGGTCTTTGTGGCAGGTGCCGAAAGTCCGCACCTTATAGAGCACCTAGGATTCGAACCTACCGGGAGCGTAGAGGAGGCCATAGAAAAGGCACAAGCAATCCATGGAAAAGATGCATCCACCGTGTTCGTCAAGTATCCATTACTCACCCATAGACAGTGACAAAGGGGTCAAGTCTGCTCTTGACTCTTATTCAAAATTTTGGCAGCGGATGGCACCATTGGGAGTTTAGAAATATCAAATACAAAAGCTGGAAGAGGGGGCTGGACACACTTCTTGATAACTAAGAGTCAAGAGCAGACTTGACCCCTTTTTCAAAAGGAGGGAACAATGAGTGGCAAGAGAATCCTGCCGGCACTTCTTCTCTGTTTCTTTTTCGGATGTTTGGGTTTCCACCGGTTTTATGTGGGAAAGATAGGCACAGGTGTGTTGCAACTTCTCACTGCTGGTGGCCTGGGAACCTGGGCGCTCATAGACTTTATCATGATCATTATTGGCTCTTTCACGGATAAAGAGGACAATAAAATCACCGAATGGACATAGGAAAAGGGGTCAAGAGCAGACCCCTTTCTCGAATCGTATTAAAAGCTTTATAGATAAGGCGCGAGAGGAAGGATCATAGAACTGAGATGTTGCCGGCCGGAATTCCAAACTTATCGAAGTATGCAGTTTTGAGGGTTCAGAATATCTTTCGTTTACCATTAGAATACTTGAAAACCCCTAAAATTCAGTATTATAGCAGTAAGTGTTACTCGACCAAAATTCCAGCTTACTTATCGTAGTCGTTAGTTTTGAGGTACCGAATTTTCTTTCGATTGCAGGTTGTAGAACTAAACCGCTTCGCGGCAGTTTTAGCTCTGTTTTTTCAGCGGCATTCACTTTTAGCTTGAAATTTTCCCTTTAATTTGACATTTTGATAATAACGTTTTCAGTAAGCTAGATGATTTTCCCCTTTAATTCTTATCGAAATATGCCGTGTTTGTTACTGTAATTATTATGAAAAAACAGAAAGTGGATACTTTACCCATATAGCATATTTCGTGCCAAAATTTCGGCTTAGTTCTACATCGCTTTATCCA
>DAOVAK010000643.1 GCA_030671095.1 Deltaproteobacteria bacterium
GTTCTTCCAACAAAATCAATCGTCTCCGCCACGGATTCCACCGGTTGCTCTGGTAGCCCCATGAGAATATAGACGCCGATGTCCTTCCCTGAAAATCCTGCCTTTCTTAGATTATGAACTGCCCTTTCGAATTCCCCTTCAGAGAGCTTTCTATCCAGATCCCTATGCAGCTCCATGTCTGATGTCTCCAATCCGAGACGAATGGTACAGAAGCCGGATAGGTGGAGTAATCTGGCCATATCATGGGTTATTCCCCTTATATGAAGGGCATTAGGGGTATGAAACCTAAGGTTTAGATCCAGACTTATCAGCTTTCCAAGAAGGATGGCCATATGTGTATCTGATTGAAGAAGGAGGGCGTCGTCGTAAAAAGCGAAGTCTTGGATGCCGTAGTTCCTGTGCCAGTAAAGGATCTCCTCAAGTACGTGAAAAGGGTCCCGTTGATAGAATTTAGGGTTTAAAAAGTAACTGGCACAGTACTGGCATCTGTACGGACAACCGGTCGAGGTTAATAGACAGACGTAGTCTATCTTACGGAGTGTGT
Source organism: Deltaproteobacteria bacterium (assembly GCA_030671095.1). Next base: position 545 of record DAOVAK010000643.1, read on the forward strand.
CGAAGGCAGGGTAGGGCAACGCACCATCATCCTTTAACTTTTTTGGTACGGGAATGCTAAAATGATCCATGACCTCTAAAATAAAACCCAGATCATTGGGGTTACCCGCACTTGCCACATAGTCTGCTCCGGAATTCTGAAGGGCATGTTCTTTACAAAGCCGGGCATATATACCGCCCAGTATAACTGGGACACCTGGGTGAGTCTCTTTGGCTATGGAGATAACCTCTTGGACCCCCGGGTACCAGTAAGTCATCAAGGAGGTGACCAGTATGGCCGCTGGGTTTTCAATGGACTGCAAATCCTTGATAAAGAGTTGTCTGCTGATCCCATATCGGCTATAAGGTCTGGGGACAGGTTTCAATGGGAGCGGTTTGGCAACCATTTTTCTCCAGAATTTACCAGTCCCATAAGATCGTCTAAGTGGTGGGCTCATGGATGGACTATCCTGCATTTCTGGGTGGTACACATCCAGACAATCTAGCAAATGGACTTTGAAGCCACAGCTTCTGAGAAGGCCGGCGAGGTAAAGGAGACCGAGAGGCTTAGACCAAAGATCATAGGCCGCAAAATCATAGATCCATGGATTTATTAAGATCAGTTTGGGTTCCATGACATGTGTAGATGGACTCTATGCAGATTAATTTGGTCATCCCAATTTTCTCAAGTCTCTATTGTCCCAAGGGGCGGTGGAATTGTTTCTGAGATATCGCCTTTCGAAAACTGTCATGACCTCGTCCCACCTGAATGGCCACTCTCGACTTCGATGATGCCAACAGTTTCGGATACTGCCAAAAGGTGGGAGCTGAATATCTCATCAGATTAACACAACAGCGTTATGGCATAAATAGCTAAATGGTTATTGGGGGACAAATGCGAGCCGTTGTTCAAAGGGTTAGAGAGGCTAAGGTGGAAGTGGAGGGAAGGAGTGTAGGAGAGATTGATCATGGCCTCTTGGTCCTCCTTGGCGTGGGGGAGGATGATTCAGAAAAGGATTGTGAATACCTGGCCAACAAGATTGCTCACTTGAGGATTTTTTCAGATGATCAGGGTTTGATGAACCTTTCCCTCGTTGATATCGAAGGGGCCGTGCTCGTGGTTTCGCAATTCACCCTTTGGGGAGACTGTCGTAAGGGGCGAAGGCCCTCGTTTACTCGGGCTGCCAGACCGGAAAAGGCCAGAGAGCTCTATGAGCACTTTGTTGGCATTCTCAGAGGGAAAGGCTTGCGGATAGCGACTGGTGAATTCCAGGAGATGATGGATGTCCATCTGGTCAATGATGGGCCTGTGACTTTAATTCTCGATAGCTCAAAGACCTTCTATTGATTTTCCAAAGAATTCCTCACATAATATGAAGATGTCAATAGATGTCAGAAGATCTGGAAAATATGGATCAAGATGATTATCAAGAGGATGGCTTTCAGGATTCGACACCGATAGAGCCTGAACGAAAAAAGATGGGCAGGGTGGGTCTATTGAAATGGCTCTTTTTTCTGTTGGCCCTCCTCTACGTCCTCTTTAGCTATTACCATACTCCTATTCTTGCGCATCTCGGCAGGTATCTTATCGTGGAGCATCCGCCCCAAAAATCTGACCTCATCGTCTGTTTGGCAGGCGGAAATGTGGAAAGAGGCCTTGCTGTGGCAGATGCATATCAGAGAGGACTTGCCCCTCGCATTTTTATGGCGAGGGAGGTACCTCCGGATGGTTATGAGTTGCTCAAGGAAAAGGGCGTTGACTATCCCGAGAGCGTGGATCTCATGATAAAGCTTCTTGAGGGACAGGGAATCCCAAGATCGGCGTTCCTTACAAGTGATCGTCCGACGAAAAGCACGTTTGAGGAAGCCGAGTTGGTTAGGGAGCTTGTAATGAATAGCGATTACAACTCACTCATCATTATCACGACCCCCTACCATTGTAGGCGTGCCTGGCTCACTTTCAGGAAG
>DAOVAK010000351.1 GCA_030671095.1 Deltaproteobacteria bacterium
GCTGAAAGCGATTTTATATGCGGAACGATTTTATTCACTCATGGATTCCAAAAAATCTTTATTATTCTTTGTTCCTCTAATTTTGTCCAGCAAAAACTCCATGCTATCAACGGGTGTCAGAGGGGCCAGGAGTTTTCGGAGGATCCAAATACGATTCAAAACCCCTTGAGGCACAAGAAGTTCTTCCTTTCTCGTCCCGGACCGATTGATATCGATGGATGGAAAGACGCGCCTATCAGTCAGCTTCCTGTCCAGGTGAATCTCCATGTTTCCGGTTCCCTTGAATTCCTCAAAAATCACTTCATCCATCCTGCTCCCTGTATCAACCAGAGCGGTGGCGATAATGGTGAGGCTCCCCCCCTCCTCAATGTTTCTGGCTGCCCCAAAAAAGCGTTTAGGTTTATGCAGGGCATTGGAGTCGAGGCCGCCTGAGAGGATTTTGCCGCTTGGTGGTACCACCGCATTATAGGCCCTGGCCAATCTCGTAATGCTGTCGAGAAGGATAAGGACATCCCGCTTGTGTTCTACCAGCCTTTTTGATTTCTCAATGACCATCTCTGCCACCTGCACGTGCCTCTGAGGCTGCTCATCAAAAGTGGAACTGATCACCTCAGCCTCTACAGATCGTTGCATGTCCGTGACCTCTTCCGGCCTCTCATCTATGAGGAGGACTATTTTGTAAATGCTCTGATCATTGGCCGTGACACTATTCGCAATGTTCTGGAGCAACATGGTCTTCCCTGTCCTTGGCGGGGCGACGATGAGTCCACGTTGACCTCTGCCCAATGGGGTCATCAGGTCCATAATCCTGGATGAATAATTGTCCGAAGCGGTCTCCAGGTCGACCCTTTCATCAGGATAGAGGGGGGTTAGGTTATCGAAAAGGATCTTCTCGCGAGAGATTTCGGGATCCTCATGGTTCACCTGTTCCACTTTTAAAAGGGCAAAATATCTCTCCGTGTCCTTAGGCGGTCTAATCTGACCAGAAACGGTATCACCGGTCCTTAGGTTGAAACGCCGAATTTGCGAAGGGGATATGTAGATATCATCGGGCCCTGGTAGGTAATTGGAATCGGTGGCCCTCAGGAAGCCGAATCCATCGGGCAGGATTTCCAAGACACCCTCACCGTATATGAGGCCGTTTTGATCAGAGTGGGCCTGTAGCAACGAAAATATGAGCTCCTGCTTGGGCATGCCTGTAGGGCCCTCAATGCTAAAGTCTTTGGCCATGGTGGTTAGTTCGCTTATTTTCATTTTTTTGAGTTCCACCAGATTCATAATCCAATCTCCATTATCACTAGACGTTTAGAAAATACTACAACTTACTGATATTATGTGTTTTTTATATTAATGGTTTTGTACATCCCAAACTGGAATGATGGGGATAGAAGCGGGTAAGATGATTTTTATATATAGAGAAATGCATTTCGCCATTTCACGCAGTTGATCCCGCTCCAGAGCTCAAGCACCTCTCGGGATTGAGGGAAGTTATAAGATTTTCGGTATACTCCATAAGGAGACTTTCAGATCAACCTTGCAAACCCTTTTAGATGAATTAAATATGATAGCGCAGCAGAATAATTATGGAGTTGATCATGGTATCCGGTCTATACCGAAATGCTCTAAGGGGCAGGAAGATGTCTTAACTTATAAAGCATATAAGCGAATGTTGCCTCTTGTCAAGCCTTTTTATCCTTTTTGCTCTCCACATCGATTCGCCTCAAAGCCTTTAGGACACGGTCCATGTCTTCGGGCATGGGTGCTTTGAATTCACAATATTTTTCAGATTCGGGATGAATAAAACCCAGGGTTTCAGCATGGAGCTGCTGTCTCTTCACCAGGGGCAGTATGCGATTTGCCAAATAAGCCCGCCTTTTCCACCAATTTCTTTTATATCCGTAAACCGGATCTCCAACAATGGGGGAACCCAAGTAGGACAAATGAACCCTGATCTGGTGTGTTCTCCCCGTCTTAGGGGTGACATACAGAAGTGTGAACCCATGGCCAAATTCCTCCATGATCCCCCAGAAAGTGAGTGCTGCTCTTCCTTTGGAGGGCTGGACTGACATCTCCTTCCTTCTCCTAGGGTGACGAGCGATGGGAAGATCGATCTCTCCTTCAGCCCCATCCATAGTCCCATGGACAATGGCCAGATATCGTTTCTCAACTGTTCTTGCCTTGAATTGTTTGGCTAGAAAGGCGTGAGCGTGATCGTTCTTGGCCACAACCACGAGACCCGAGGTATCCTTATCAAGCCGGTGAACAATTCCTGGCCGCAAGACCCCGCCTATTCCAGATAGGTCATCGCAGTGTCGCAGAAGACCGTGAACCAATGTCCCCTTAGGATGCCCTGGTGCAGGGTGAACAACCAACCCAGGTGGCTTGTTAAGGACAATAAGTGATGCGTCTTCATGGACGAGGGAAAAATCGACTGGTTCTGCTTCCAGTTCGTAGGGAACGGCAGGGGGGATAGATACGCTCACCTGATCCCCTTTCTTCAGCCGGTAGCCCGACTTTGGGAAACGGCCGCTGACCTTTACAAATTCTTTTCTAATGAGTCCCTGAACCCTTGATCGGGTAAGGTCACTGACCTGAGAAGCGACAAAAACATCGAGGCGTGTGTCTCTGTGCTTGTCTTCAATGGAAAAAGAATATGTCCTCTCTGGTTCTTGCTCCACTTGGCTCCACAAAGAAAGTAGGCACTAAGCAGGCTCACGGGTTCCGACTGCCTACTGCTTACTTCCTGCTGCCTACTGCAAAAGCCCCTAAGGTTCTTGAAGCTAAGAAGAGGTTATCTGAACAAATCGAGCAACACTGAATAACCGAGCGCGGGGTTATGAGAAGATTCTCTCCAGATCTTTTTCTACCTGTTCCTCCTTAATGTTCTTAGCAAGGGATATCTCTTTGACCAATAGGGTTCTGGCGGTGTCCAGCATCTTCCTTTCTCCAAAGGAGAGATCCTTTTCCACCTTCAACATCAAGAGATCACGATAGACTTCAGCCACTTCAAATACAGAGCCCGTCTTTATCTTGTCCATGTATTCCCTGTATCGTCTGTTCCACGTCTGATTATCTACAACCACATCCTTCTTTTTCAGAATGGTATAGAGTTTCCTAACTTCGCCTTCTCCAATGATCTCCCTCAGGCCCACATTGTTCACATTGTTCTTGGGAATCATGATGATCATGTCATTATCGAGGATTCGCATAACGTAGAAATCCTGGCGGCAACCTGAGATCTCTTGACTTTCGATCTTTTCGATCACGCCCACCCCATGTGCCGGATAAACAGCCAAATCACCTACATCAAACATGTCTAACCCCCTTTAAGATATAAATCGTTATGGCCCCCCAAGCACCTTTTTACCCTCCTTCGCCAGAACGCCCCACGGCTTGTCCGTCCTCCGCAGTAGCCTGCTACGGAGGATGGATCGAAACGAAGTGGACTTGCCTGCCTCAGGCAGGCTTGCCTGCCTTTGGCAGGGATCCCGTTTCAACGGGGCCGCGGGGAGGCTTCACAAACTCTCATTCAGGCTCCCTCGGAAAGGGAGCCTGAATGGTTAAAAGTGAATCATCCTTAACCGATAAGCAAAAACAGCCCCGCGGTCGGCAATATGGGAGCGATAACCAGGGAAACCACTGCCATCAACTTGATCAGGATGTTCATGGCCGGGCCCGAGGTATCCTTAAAAGGATCACCAACGGTATCTCCCACCACGGCGGCCTTGTGATTGTCAGATCCTTTGCCACCCAGATTTCCAGCCTCAATGTATTTTTTGGCATTGTCCCATGCGCCACCGCCGTTGGCCATAAAAAGGGCAAGGAATGCACCCATGATCGTAGCACCAACCAGCATGCCACCCAGGCTCTGTGTCCCCAACAGGAAACCGACTGCCACCGGGGTAAAAATGGCGACCAAACCCGGCGCCACCATCCTCTTAAGGGCCGAGTTCGTGGCAATGGTGACACAGGTGGCCGGATCCGGTTTAACCCCCTCTTTTCCTTCCAGCAGTCCCGGGATTTCCCTGAACTGGCGCCGGATCTCTTCCACGATGCTGAATGCGGCCTCACCCACTGAGGTCATCGTGAGCGCTGCGCATACCATGGGAACCATGGCCCCTATGAAAGCCCCGATGACCACCATGGGATTTTTG
>DAOVAK010000224.1 GCA_030671095.1 Deltaproteobacteria bacterium
AAAATGGGACGGCAAAGTAAAAAGCTCCAAATGCAAGGCTTGCGAATCTTGAGGAATGAGGCGTACTTACAGTACGCCGCAATGACGAAAGATGAAGCGTAACGCAGCAGTTGGACTTTTTACGAAGCCGTCAAGAGTGATGTAAATTGTCTCGGCATAAGAAGCAAAAGCCCATCAGGGGGAAAATAAGGAGGGCTTGGAGACTCTTTCTGAAATTTCTCTTCATCCTCATTATCTTAACAATATCTCAGGTTCTCCTTCTGAGGTTTTTCAATCCACCCTTTACGGCCAGAACGGCTTGGTTCTGGTTCGGAAACAAGCTCGCCATGGGCCATGATGAAAGGCCCCTCTATGACTGGCGGCAGCTGAAAAAAATCTCTCCACATCTTAGGAAGGCGGTCCTGGCAGGCGAGGACCAAAGATTTTTGTCCCACCACGGATTTGATTTCATCGAGATGAATGAGGCCTTTTGGGATATCCTCACAGAAAGGGGGACAAGGGGGGCGAGTACCATCAGCATGCAAGCGGCCAGGACAGTCTTTTTGTGGCGTGGCAGAAGTTGGTCGAGAAAATTGGCTGAGGCCTATTATACACTCCTTATCGAATTGTTTTGGAGCAAAAGGAGAATTCTTGAGATATACCTTAATACGGTGGACTGGGGTAAGGGAGTTATGGGGGCTGAGGCCGCGTCAAGGAATTACTTCCGAAGGTCTTCATCCCGGATCACGGCCACTCAAGCGGCGCTGCTGGCAGCCGTTCTTCCCAATCCCCGAAAATGGTCGCCAGTCGACCCAAGTGGATATGTGGAAGAGAGAAAGCGAAGAATTATGCGAGATATGCCAAAAATGCCACTCCTGTGACGATTCGGAATTCTAACAAGTTGGGTGATCAAGGATGTTGATGCGTGATTCATATACGACTTGTCTGGAGTACTGGAGTGGTGGCCTGCCCTGGCGCGACGCGGCTGGATATCAGCAAGATCGTAGTTTTCTTGCAAAATTCTATGTTAAATACTCGATTTGCCATGCCAGGTCTGGGCCAGGGAGTAATGGAGTAATGAATAGCAACGAATGATAGAATACCTTTAGACCCAATACTCCAGTGCTCCAATACTCCCTGGCCCAGACCTGGCACTGTAAATTGGATTCTTAATATTGAGTTCTAGAAGAAACTCTTACCCTATTTCTAATACCCAGGCACGTCGCGCCAGGGCGGGCCATTACTCCCATATTGGAGCGAAGCGACGTTAAGTTTATGATCCGACCTATCACCGACAAAATCAAAAGCATAGGCCTGAAATGGAAGATCTTGATCCCCTTTCTCTGCTTTGCCTTTGCAGGAACCATCATTCTCTCCTACATCGGCTTAACCTCCCAACAAAGGCTTATTAAAAAGGAGGAGAAAGAGGGGATGATGCACTTTTACCGTCTTTTTTTGGAGGAGGTGAATCGTAAAGGGACGGAAGCCCTCTCTTTGGCCACAATGATCGCAGAGAACCCGGAAGTACAGAGTCTCCTGGCTGAAAGAGAGAGGCAAGCCCTTAATGCATTGCTCGTTCAGACCTACGTCCAGATGAAGATGGATTTTGACATAGAGCAGTTTCATTTTCATATACCCCCGGCCATCTCCTTTTTACGGCTTCATCATCCGGAGCGCTTTGGAGAGGATCTGAGTGTTTACCGAAAGACCATAAGGGAAGCCATGGAGAGCCATATGGGCGTATCTGGCCTAGAGAAAGGAGAAGAAGGTTTCGGTATGCGCGGTGTGGCTCCCGTGTTCTATGGCATGGAGATGGTTGGGACTGTGGAGATCGGGCATTCCTTTGGAGAGGCGTTTTTGAAAGGCTTTCATAGGCGCTGGGGTACGAATTTGGCCCTTTACGAAATTGGGGAGGATAATTCCTACCAGCTTTTGGCCAAAGCGGGAAGAAAATTTAAGGAGGTTCTCATCGGCCGGAAAGAGGCCGTCGTCCTTGATAAGCCAACCTTCCTCATTTTACCAGAGGATTATCCAGACAGGTCCATATTATTGGGTCCGGTGAAAAATTATACGGGAAATGTGGTGGCACTGGTGGAGATAAATTTTGATCGATCTGAAACGAGAGAGCAGCTCTCTCAGACGAGACACCTGATGGTCCTTGTGGGATTCATAGCCGTTGCGGTCTCCTTTATCCTCACCTTTCTGGTGGCCTCTTTGCTTACCAAGCCCATAAAGGAGATTGTGAAGCAGGCGCGGGATATCGCCGAGGAACGAAGGGAGAGCAGGCTGGAGTCCAGACCGATGGATGAGATTGGCAACCTGACTCAGGCCCTGAATGTCATGCTGGATTCCTTAAAAAAGAGACGACTGAAAATCGAAGAACACGCCAGAACCTTGGAAAGGAGAGTTCAGGAGAGGACCGCCGCTTTATTAGCCTCTGAGGAAAAATACCGAACACTCGTGGAAAATGTTCCCCTTATCGTCTATAGAGTGCTCGAAGACGGTACCACGGAATTCATAAACTCATACCTGACAGAGAGCCTGGGCTATACGATTGAGGAGGCTGTGCGTGATAAGAACTTCTGGCAGGAGAAGATCTGTGGAGAAGGCTTAGAGGATCATAAAGATATGTTTAGAGTCTGTTTTCAGGATGGAGAAGAATGCCGTGTCCAAAGACCGGTGAGGCACAAAGACGGCCGCCTCCTGACCTTTATTGACCATGCCATGCCTGCCAGGGATGAGGAAGGCAGAATAAAATGGATAGACGGCATTATGATAGATATCTCCCAGCTGAAAAGACTCCAGGAAATGGCGCTGCGGACCGAGGAGATCAGAATCCTGGGGGAGATATCCGCCCGCGTCGCCCATGAGATTAGAAACCCTCTGGTCACGACTGGTGGGTTTTCTCGTAGACTCCGCGATTCCCTGCCGGAAAAGGATCCTCATCGTCGGTTGGCTCAGGTCATCGTGGAAGAGGTGGCCCGGATGGAGAATTTCTTGAAAATACTCCTTAGCTCCATAAAGCCCTTTGACCTCTCTGTAACGGAAGTGGATCTGAATGATCTGCTCAGATCCGGCGTGATGAAACAGGACGACCTCTTAAAATCGAAAGGTATCAGGGTTGTGGAGGAGCTCTCACCAGGTGTTCCGCTAATTCAGGGGGATGAAGAGAAGTTGACCCAGGCCTTTGAAAGCGTCTTGAAACATGCCATGGTCTCAATGCCTGAGGGAGAGCGTCTTTTCCTTTCCACGACGCAAATGGATGACAATGTGGTTATCACATTAAGGCACAAGGTTTCCCATATGTCAGACGAGGACCTGGAGCAGTTCTTTTTCCCCCACATTGAAGAGGAGCCGGAGTCGACCGTGTTGGATCTGCCCCTTTCAAGAATCATTATTCACCGCCATGGCGGGAAAGTGGACCTCCATCCGGAGGAGGAGAACATCCTCACCATGAAGATTGAGTTTCCCCTAAAGGGAGCTGTGGATGGCGGTGGGTAGTGTTTTAGGTGGCGCTCAGACCCATTGTAGGGGGATCCGTAGAAGGGGCGGGATTTTTGTCTTGGACTAAAACCCTGAGGTATGAGATATACTCTTTGCAATCGTCTTTCAAGTCACATTTTGCTTGGCAGATTCGAACGTCCATGCGAGGATTATTTCTCTTTTTACGACAGACGATGTAATTGGACATCAACGGCTCCTTAGTGCTCAAGTGATAGATTTATAGTATTTAATTATATTCTAATTATAATTTATTATATAGAAAATATATTAATATGTCAATAATTACTACACCGCATGTGAAAATATTTCATAACTTCACCTTCGATCCTGCTCAACGAAGTAAGCGGGGTGGATTCTCATGCTCAGATTTTTCTTTCTGAATGCCTTTATTGCCATCATTTCCATTATTTTTTGTGTTTGGGCCATTATTCTATCAATTTTTGATAAGAGGGGAACATTGTCGCATTTCTACGCGGCCGTCCCGTGGGCAAAAATAATCCTTTGGGTGTGTGGTGCACGGGTGAAAGTCCATGGGCAGGAGAATGTGGATCGTGATGAGCCGCGAATTTACTTCTCAAACCACCAGAGTTACTTCGACATTTTTGCCCTGCTTGCCTATCTCCCTGCGGATTTCAAATTTATACTAAAGCAGGAGTTGATGAGGATACCTCTATTCGGTTTTGCCATGAAGCGGGCAAGGTATATCGCCATTGATAGAGAGGAACCCAGAAAAGCAGTGAAGAGTATAAATGAGGCAGCGAATAAAATAAAAGAGGGCTCTTCCATGCTTGTTTTCCCTGAGGGGACTCGGAGTGCGGATGGCAAGCTTCAGCCATTTAAGACGGGTGGATTCCGTCTGGCCCTGAAGGCCGGTTGTGACGTGGTCCCTGTGGCCATAACCAACAGCCGCAACATTGTTCCAAAGAAAAGCCTAAAAATCAATAAGGGCACTATTGCCATGAACATCGGGACGCCCATTTCAGTCAAAGATTACACCAAGAAAGATATGGACAAATTGATGGCTCAGGTGAGAGAAGCTATCTTGAACCAGATGGGGGAGAGCAATTGACCGCAACAAGGACAGAGAGCTTGGCCAAATATCTTGCAGGGGTTTTATTTCTAGTAGCTCTACTCTTTATGCCTGCAGAGAAGTGTCAAGGATACGTTATCCCTGCTGAGCAACTCATCGCTTTTATGGCCAAGAATTTCTCGAAATTTCGGACATTGGTCATCATTCAGTCCACCCAACAAAAAGATGAAGAATATGAAGGGGGGGAAGAGTCCTTTATGGAGAGAATTTGGATGAAATCCCCCGACCTTTTACGCTCCCAGGTCACGGATCATCCTATGGGCCGGGTTAAAGAACCGGATATGAGATATCGTCAGATATTAATGGCCAACAGTGCTCAAAGATTGGTGCGGCTTTTGTCAGGAATGGGTGTCAATCTTCACTCCGTTGCCTTCACACGAATGGACGACATCGTTGCCTACCGCATAGGAGATCAGGAACCTGGCCGGCCCAAGATCCTTGTTGAGAAGGATAGATTCCTTCCCCTTCTTCTCGTATACAGATCGTCAGAGCAATCCGTTCTGGAGACGATTACGGTGCAGTTTAAAGATTACAAAAAGATGGATGAGGGATGGTATCCATTTGAGATCATTTACTCCGATGGCAAAGCCTTCAAGGAGAGTTATACGATCCATACCCTGCAGGCCAACGTGCCCATCGATCCAGCCCTTTTTGTCATGCCAAAGATAGAATCTGTACCGGATCAAGCCTCAGAGCCTGGGCAGGTCCCCGCAGAAGAGGAACGCCTCAAAGAGATTATTAAGAAATTTGAGGAAAAGTACCAATAAAATCCCTTGCAGGATTTTATTAGGAGAGTCCTTGCATGGCTGTTTCAGAGGACTAAAATGTTACAAGGTTCACTCCATTGACTGACCAACACAGACCCTACCTCAGAGTAGCCGTTGCACTTCCCGTGAGGGAAACCTTCTTTTATGCCATTCCCGATAGTCTTCTCTCAAAGGCTGAAATCGGCAGAAGGGTGTCGGTTCCTTT
>DAOVAK010000734.1 GCA_030671095.1 Deltaproteobacteria bacterium
GCTTGTTGGTCTTCAGCTCGTAGAACCGGGCCAGACGCCCGTTGGGCAGCCGGGACCCTCGCAGGTACTCCATGGCCCGAGGCAGGGGTTCGAGATACTTTTTCTTTCCGGTCGCGCGGTAGAGTACCAGCAAGGTCTTCATGACCCCATTTGACTCACCGCCTGTGACGGCGGGCGGCTCGAACTTTCGGGCCCAGGCCGGGTGCATGTCTGCGTCATACTGTTGCGCCCAAGCCGGCTGGGGTTCGGGCATCTGAGCCAGCAGGATGAAATCGCCGGCCTTCTCCGCCGACGCCTGGTATCTTGCCTCGCCGTAGATCTCGAATGCTTCCAGCATAGTGGATATCGTATCGGCAATGGCGTTATCGTTGAAGGTGTAGTAACTTTTGTAGTCGCGACCCGGATAGTTCCACGACCAGGAGTCAGGATAGCTGGCCCTCTTGACCTGAAACTTGGCCGGATCAGGAGCGGCGATGAACCGCTGAGGCCAGGCACCGTTGGGATATTGGACCTCCAAAAGAGCCGAAAGAGCAAACTCCACCGCCTCATGGATCTTCTCGTCCTTGAAATCCAGCGCCCGATCGACCCGCATCAATAATCGCACCGCCGACTGAGTGTTGTTATCATCCAGGGTGCTGACGTTTCGGGCTCCTTCCCTCTGAGGGTCAACCCGATAGGCATAGCGCCGGCGCCGTTTGGGTTCAAACTCGATGCGGTAGTCCCTGCCCCCGGAGCGCAGTTGACCTCTGAGAAGGGCGTAGGCGGCATCCCGGGCGGTGTTGAGATAGTATGAATCGCCGGTGGCCTCGTAGGCGGTGAGATAGGCCATACCGACCGAAGGTGTGCCTGGAGGTTGGACCCAGACCATAGTATCGTTTGCTTGGCCTTCCCCCTCGCGGCGGGCCAGGTCCTCACTGTAGCGCCACAGGTAGCCGCCCTCGGTAGAGACCTGAGTGCGGAAGAAGTCGGTGGCCCGGCGCAGCGCTTTTGCGGCTCGGTCTTTCAGCGCCGCCTCGTCTGCGGGCACCGAATGAGGCAGCAGGCCCATACTTACTACACCAACAGCGATAAGCATGCGATACATCACAATGGTCACTCCTATAATGAAAAAATGTACAACAAGGTTGGCAGCACGTCCTTTCGTTCGTCCGCAGGTGTTCCACCGAAAAACTTCGTCCTCTTTATCATTGAACTACTTATGTAAACTTGCTGCGTACGACTAATTGTATTATCTTAGCGGGATGGATGCTATAAGAAACCTTCTAAAAAACCTCTGTAATCTTCTTGGCTGTGATTGTGAAACGTTCCGATACCTTCTGTCTCCATTGCCGAAATTTCTTGGATCGGTCCTGCTGCGCTTGTCAAGGAACAATAGGACCCCTGCAGAACCTCCAAATTATGAATAAAGCTTCTTTGAAAAGTTCATAAATGAGATAGTTTTGTCTAATCAATATACTCAAAGATGACCATTTGTTCAAAATTGCTGTGTAGAATCAAGGATATATGATTTGTAGATGGACTTCTCCTGCATCCAGATGACAGAAACAGGATGGTAAAAACTACGCAACGGCTTTTAGGCGATACCCTGTGATTCTTGTTTCCCGGAAAAGATGTTGATCGATGTGACACGGCACTGTCTTTGAATCACGTTTCGGCTTCTCCGGCTTTTTCTCGTAATAGACATCATCAGGTCGAAGACCATCCAAGGTCATGTGGGGATTCCACCGGTTATACCAATTCTCATATTCTTCACACAACATGGTCAAGTGATCAAATCCTTTAATGATCGGGACTCGTTTTAGCCACTCGTATTTTAGGGTTTTATTTACTCTTTCCGTGACAGCGATCGAACCATGTTTTCCTACGGCTCCAAAGCGAGGTTTCACGTTCAAATTGTCAAGTAGCTCTGCAAAAGCATCTCCAACGAAGACCTTGGCTTGATCTGAAATGATGTGTTTGGGTGAATCGTGCTTTTGAAAGGCATCTTCCAAAGCTTCAATGATCCATCCCGCATTGGGACCTTCCAGTGGAG
>DAOVAK010000375.1 GCA_030671095.1 Deltaproteobacteria bacterium
AGTCCCAGGAAAATCAGTTCAAAATCGTTGAAATGACAACCGAGGTGAAACTGGGGCGGACGTTTTTGGATAAGCTGATTGTGGAACACATGGAGGGAAAGAATATTGTCGTGGAAGTGTCCATGGCCAAGTACTGGACCAGTGAGATGGCCATGCGTGTGGCTGACGGATGTCTGGAGTTACACGGGGGCTACGGATTCCTGGAGGAAAACCTTATTGCCAGGATGTGGCGCGATGCCCGGGTCATGTCCATTTTCGCGGGAACCAATGAGATCATGAAGGGTATTGCCGCCAAGTTTATGGGTCTGTGACTTCCCACCCCGCATCATCACGTCTTTTGTTGCAATCATGAGTGCATAGACGGCGATAATTCCCATCTTAGAAAATCTCAAAATCCCACCATAAAAAGTTGGGGAGAGGGGTTTTCGGAACCCCTCAAGATGCTTATCTTTGAACAAAGAAGGTAAGCAGATTCAATTTTCTCACTTGTATAAAATTTTCTTATCACAGAATCTGCACACGATTGTTTGTCGGTTAGGAGGGATGGACATGAGATTTGTTGCATTTTTTGCATTCCTGATAATCACAGCGGCATTTGCAGTTGGCTTTCAGAGTTCCAATAAACACTCAACTGAAAATGAAGGAGAGACGACTATTATGAACGAAAGGCATAGTAACTTGCGAATGGCAACGTTTGCGGGTGGATGTTTCTGGTGCATGGAATCAGATTTTGAAAAAGTGGATGGTGTGGCTGAGGTGATATCCGTTTACACCGGGGGTCATAAAGAAAACCCCACTTACGAGGAAGTCTCAGCAGGTGGAACGGGGCATGTGGAAGCCGTTCAGGTCCTGTATGATCCGAAAAAGGTCTCCTATAAAGATCTGCTGGACGTTTTCTGGCGACACGTGGACCCAACCGATCCAGGTGGACAATTTGTTGATCGAGGGCAGCAGTATCGGACCGCCATATTTTACCAGGATGAGGAAGAAAAGCATCTGGCAGAAGAATCTAAGAGGGAGCTGGCAGACTCCAGACGTTTTGACAAACCCATTGTCACAGAAATCTTGGCGCTTAACGGTTTTTACAGGGCGGAAGGGTATCATCAAGACTATTACAAAACACATGCGCTTCGCTATAAATATTACCGTTGGAATTCCGGTCGAGATCAATTCCTGAAAAAGGTGTGGGCTGACGAAGGGGAAACAGGCGCAAACCATGCAGGCAATTCAAAGTATATGAGACCCAGTGAAGACGTGTTACAGGAAAAATTGACGCCCATACAGTACAAGGTGACGCAGCGTGATGGGACTGAACCGCCGTTTAAGAATGAATATTGGGACAATAAGAAAAAAGGCATCTATGTGGACATCGTCTCAGGAGAACCTCTCTTTAGTTCGCTAGACAAGTACGACTCAGGGACCGGTTGGCCCAGTTTCATCAGGCCCCTAGAGCCAGAAACCATCGTGGAGAAAAAAGACCGTAGCCTGTTCATGGTTCGAACCGGGGTGCGGAGTAAACATGGCGATTCACACCTCGGGCATGTTTTTCCTGATGGCCCGCCACCTACAGGTCTCAGGTACTGCATCAATTCGGCGGCTCTTCGGTTTATTCCTAAAGAGGATCTTGAGAAGGAAGGTTATAGGGAGTATGCCGTCCTCTTCTCTGGTAAGAATTGATAGTAAAGTTCCCTATTCCGCCATTAATCGGTAGCTTGGGCACGCCTGTTCTTGGCCGGCTATCGAAGGCAAAAGCTGGACTTCGATAGCCATCAAAAAGAAGAAGAAAAGCCCGCCATTAGGCGGGCTTTTCTTTGCACATCAAAGAATAACCTCCAATCAGCCATCCGCACATAGATCAAGGAGGAATACAATATATAGTTATAATGTTAAATTTATTATACTATATATATAAATTATATATAAATTATAAAAAAATACTTGACAAATATAATTATATAGGTATGATTACTTACAATTTGTTGTAAATGGTTAACATAAATATAAAGTGAACTAACAGTAAATTTAGGGCCTCAGCCCAACGGTCAAATGTAAAAGTAAAAAAGCTTCTCGGATGTGCGTGCATCTTTCCGCGGGGCAACTCGAAGACTAAGAAGAAGAGATTTTGCCAGGGGAAACAACGGCATCAAGGGAAGCTTAATTTTAGGTCAATGGCCCAGTTGGATAGTTAACAAACAGCCTAACCCCCTAACTTTGGCCCAGTTAAAAAGTTCACCTCCCAAACCACCTAACCCCCCCCTCGGCAGAGTCTTAACGGGCTCTGCCTTTTTTTATACCCTTTCCTTGAACTCCTCGCCCAGCAGACCTTCGGGGCGAACGAGAAGGACAAGGATGATAATCAGGAAGGCAAGGGTGTTTTTGAATGCAATATTCACAAAGCCACCTGCCAGACTTTCGGAAACTCCCAGTATAAGACCTCCCACGATAGCACCGGGCAGACTGTTTAATCCCCCCAAAATGGCCGCTGCAAAACCTTTGAGAAAAGGTTCCATCATAAAAAAGGTATCAAAGAGCAGGGCAGGAGCGAGAAACAACCCTGCCAACACCCCGAGAAGTGCGGCCAGCCCCCAGCTCAGGGCGAGGATCTTCCGTGTAGGTATACCCATGGTTTGGGCTGCTGGAAGATTTTCAGATGTTGCGCGCATGGCCAGTCCCAGCCGCGTCTTCTGCACCAGCAGATAGAAGAGGAGACTGCCGAACAGCCCAACAGCGAACGTTGCCAGGCTCAAGTGGCTAATTACGACACCTCCGAACTGGTAGGTTTCAATGTCCGAAATAGGGAAAGGAAAGGATTTGGGCTCCGCTCCCCCAAAACGGGCAACGAGACCCTGTAGGATAAGGCCGAGACCCAAAGTGAGAATGATCTGACCCAGATGGGTGGCCTCTCGTCTCTGGGCAGGCACGAGGACACAGAAATAGAACGCCATGGCTAGGGCAGCGCCAAAGAGCAAAGCGAGTATAAAGGCCGGGCCATAGTGGACATTAAGTCCCAGGAGGGTAAGAGCGAAGAAGGTGCCAGCGGTAGCGATATCCCCGTGTGCAAAATTCAGGATCCGCGTGGAACGATAGATCAATGCTAGCCCCAACGCCACAAGGGCATAAATGCTGCCCGTTGAGAGACCAGAAACCACATATTGTAAGAACAAGGTCATTCTATCTTCCTTTCGAAAGGTAGGAGGTGGATTATGAGCACACAGTTATCTGAAGGGCCAGTTTCGAAGATAGAGTCTCATCTTGAACCATCTTCCGTAAAGGCCCAGGGGTTCAAAGATCAACACAATGAGGATGGTCGCACCAAAGACGACCGGCACAAACTCCCTGTAAGCACTGAATACTTGAGGCACAAGAATCACGAATGCCGCCCCCAAGATGGAGCCCTCCACGGAGCCCAGCCCTCCAATGATAACCGCCACAAACAGTTCAATGCCGTGCATAAGGGTGAACATGTTGGGCTCAAGATATCCCAGCAAAAGACCCCACAGCCCCCCCTGGATTCCGGTGTAGAAGGAACTGATAGCAAAGGAGAGGAGTTTATACCGGGTCAGATTTACCCCTAAGACCTCCGCCGCAATATCATTATCCCGGATGGCAATAAAGGCTCTCCCCATATAAGAAGAAATGATGTTGTAGCTGCCCAACGTAAAAACGAGGGTGATCAGAAAGTTGAAATAGTAATTAAAGGTAACCTTTGATAAGCCAAAGATGGGTTCTAGCTTATGAATGATGAGTCCCATGCGGCCGCCGGACAAGAGCTCTGAGTTGACAAAAATCTGATAAACGGCGATGCCGAAGCCCAGGGTGGCGATGGCCAGATAGGGACCTTTGAGACGGAGTGAGGGAATGCCAACCACGAGACCGAAGAGTCCAGCAGCCAGGCCTGCGCATGCAAGGGCTATGGGCCACGGGATCCCGAACCGACTCATGTGTCCGAAAGTGAAGGCGCCGATGGCCAGGAATCCTGCCTGACCAAAGGA
>DAOVAK010000146.1 GCA_030671095.1 Deltaproteobacteria bacterium
GGGCAGTCACATTCAATTTCAATTCCTCTTTAATAAGCTCGGGGGGCGAGTTCAGAGGCCCCTTGCTCTGACTTGCCAGCTCATTGCCCTGGTTTTCTTCATTTTCATGGTGATTTATGGAGTAACGCTCTTCAATTTTTCCAAAGACTACATTTTGCCAACACTCGGCATTTCCCAGCAATGGAAATTCTTGTGCGTTCCGATCAGCGGTGTGATTCTCGTAACTCATACTATGGAGCTTATTGTTGGTAACATTGTTGACATTACCACTCAATCAGACATGAGAAGGGATTTCTATCGGAGGGATTAATGTCACCCATTGTAGCGATTCTGTTTGTCATTTTGGCATTGACCAGTCTTCCGCTCGCCATTGGTTCTGGTATTGCTTCTGGTATCACCTTGAAATTCTTCGGCGATCTGCCCAATCCACTATTGCTGATCATGCAGCGCATGGTTTATGGTCTGGATTCCTTTATTCTTCTGGCCGTTCCACTTTTCATCCTCTGCGGCAAATTAATGAATTCGGGCGGAATCACAGACCGTATTTTCAATTTTGGACAGTCGTTGGTGGGACACATGCCAGGTGGACTGGCCCATGCTAATGTTGTCGCCAGTATGATCTTTGCAGGGATGAGTGGGGCTTCCATTGCAGATGCAGCGGGCCTAGGTCAAATCGAGATCAAGGCGATGACAGATAGGGGATATAAGCGAGACTTCACCGTAGCAATCACGGCCGCCTCCGCGACCATTGGTCCTATAATCCCTCCTAGCATTTCGATGATCATCTTTGCGGCTATCGCAGAGGAATCTATCGGAAGGCTATTCTTGGGAGGTATCATACCTGGCGTCCTAATGGGGCTTCTTTTAATGGTTGAGGTCTATTTCATGGCGATCAGGCGGGGATATCCAATGGATCATAAGCCGAGTTTGAGTCTGATATGGCAGACATCTAAAAAAGCATTTCTTCCCGGTCTCACGCCGGTTATCATCCTAGGAGGGATTGCGGGAGGCGTCTTTACGGTGACCGAAGCTGCTGCTGTGGCTACCTTGTATGCATATATCCTCGGAACGTTTGTATATAAAAGGCTGAAGCTAAGGGAATTACCTCAACTTTTTTTGGATACCATGAAAACCACGGCCGTCATGATGTTCATTCTCTCTACGGTTACTGGCATTTCTTGGATCCTGATCAGTGAAAACATCACTGACTATATTGCGGAGTTCATTTTTTCCCTGACAAAAAACCCTCTGCTTATTCTGTTGATGATCAGCTTATTTCTTTTTATGTTTGGTTGTGTGTTGGAGGCTATCCCAATCATGGTGCTGACCATACCCATCTTCTTTCCTCTGATCAATACAGTTGGAATTGATCCGGTGCACTTTGGGGTAGTCATGGTGCTTAATCTTAGCATAGGGCTCATCACGCCGCCGATCGGGATGATTCTTTTTGTGATTACGGATATCAGTGACTTGCCCATCGAGAAACTGATGAGGGCCATCATTCCATTCATCATCCCACTGGCCTTGGTTTTGATTTCCATTATTTTTTTCCCGAGCCTGGTTCTGACTATTCCCAATTGGCTGATGCCGTAAAATGTTATATCTATGTCCACCATGCAATACGCAGCCTCAAGTCCAACAGGAAACGAAGTCAAGAACTTGTAACAGATCCGAATACAAGAATCATGATACCGTAAGCTCAATTAGAGTTACTGAAATCAAAGTTTCACGGGCCTTAATGTGTGACTAAAGCGCGCATAGAACTACTTTTTGGAAAGGAGAAAAGAAAATGCCGTTTGGGTACAATGGAAAAATCCTTAGAATTGATCTGAGCACGCAGAAGATAACGGTGGAGACACCCGCGGAGATGCTTTATAGAACATATATGGGGGGAGGTGGTCTTGCCCTCTATTATCTCCTTAGCGAACTTAAAGCCGGAACCGATCCGCTGGGGCCTGAAAACCTCTTGGCCTTCGCATCCAGTGTCCTTTCCGGGATACCTATGTCCGGGATGACACGATATACCGTTGCCGCCCTCTCTCCTCTCACGGGAGGATTCGGAGAAAGTGAAGCCGGCGGTTACTGGGGCCCGGAGCTCAAGCATGCAGGCTTCGATGCCGTCCTTATTAAAGGAAAATCTGAAAAGCCGGTCTATATTTGGATATGCGATGGGGATGCCGAAATCAGAGATGCCTCTCACCTCTGGGGAAAGGATACAGGCGCCACCCAAGAGAGCATCCGAAAAGAGCTGGATGATAAGCTCATCCGTTTGGCCATGATCGGTCAAGGTGGCGAGAATCTGGTGCGCTATGCCTGCGTGATCAACAACCTGGGCCATGCCAATGGGAGGACCGGTATGGGCGCAGTGATGGGGTCTAAAAACCTCAAAGCAATTGCGGTGCGCGGAACCCAGAAACTTCAAGTCGCTGACCCTAAAGGCCTCAAAGCGATCAGCCAGTCTCTCGTAGAGTCCATAAAGAATCACAAAAATACCCAGCTTTTTCACGAGTTGGGAACGCCAGCTTTCGTCATGCCGGCAAATACTATAGGTTTTCTTCCCACGCGGAATTTCACGCGCAGTCAATTCCAGGGTGCAGAGAAGATCTCCGGTGAAATCATGGCGGAAACCATTTCCGTTGGGCAGGGAACTTGCTATGCGTGTGCAGTTCGCTGCAAGCGTAAAGTCAGGACAAAAGGACGATATGAGGTCTCATCAGACTATGGGGGGCCTGAGTACGAATCCCTTGCCTCCCTTGGTTCCTGTTGCGGAATTGATGATCTTGAAGCCATTGCCAAGGGGCACGAACTGTGCAATCGATACACCTTGGACATCATCTCAACAGGAATGTGTATCGCTTTTGCAATGGAATGCTTTGAAAGCGGTCTTCTCACCCTGGATGATACAGAAGGATTGCAGCTCAAGTTCGGCAACGCCGAGGCCATGGTTGAGATGATTGAGCGTATAGCATTCAGGAGAGGAATTGGCGACCTTCTGGCAGAAGGGGTCAAACGGGCTGCTGAAAAAATAGGAGGGGATTCTGAAAAATATGCCCTCCACGTCAAAGGTCAGGAGGTTCCAGCACATGATCCCCGGACAAAATTCGGGGTTGGATTCGGGTATGCAATCTCCCCAACAGGTGCTGACCACCAGGAGGCATCACATGATCATTTATTTGGGCATGTGGGAATTGGGACGGAGGCTGTAGCGTGTTTGGGCATCCTGGAGCCTGTTTCACCCCTCGAATCGGGCCCTCAAAAGATCCGGCTATTCAGACATGCTCAGCTTATCTGGAATCTATGGAATTCCCTCGGGATCTGCAACTTTGCTGCCCAGCCACCCTGCGCTCTTACTCTGGATGAGGTGGTGAAGACGGTTCGTTGCGTCACAGGGTGGAATACGAGTCTCTTTGAATTAATGCAGTTATCTGATCGTACAATGGCCATGGCCCGTATCTTCAATTTACGGGAAGGGTTCAGTCGCGAGGACGACACCTGGCCCGACAGGCTCTTTGAACCGCTTCCCGATGGACCCCACAAGGGGCAAACATATACCAGGGAAGATCTTGAAGAAGCAAAGGATATCTACTACGAGATGATGGGATGGGACAAAAAGCAGGGAAAACCCACGAGGGGAAAGCTGATCGAGCTCAACCTGGAGTGGCTTGTGGAGTAGGGGGATTTCATTGGAATTCAATCTGAGGGCTTTTTGAGATGAACACAGCCAGCGACAATAGCCGATCATATAAAGTATGAGGAGTGAAAGGATGAGCAAAAAGAAAATATATGGTGTTATGTCCCCTCCCATCGTCCCCTTTACGGCTGAAGGTGATGTGGACGAAAAGAGACTAAGAGAATATATCAACTGGTTGGTAGATAAAGGTGTGCATACCCTTTATCCCCTGGGCAGTTTTGGTGGCGGACCCCTTATGAACAAGGACGAACGGAAACGCTGCGCGGAGATCATTGCTGAGGCAGTCAATGGGCGCATCCCGATCATCTGCCACATCGGTGCTCCGAATACCCGCGACAGCATTGATTTGGCCAAGCACGCAGAAAAAATCGGAATGGATGCAGTCGCCAGTGTTCCCCCCACCTATTACAAGCACGTACCCGAAAACATAAAGGCTTACTACCAAGATCTCATCGATTCGGTCACTGTGCCGGTATTTGCGTACAACTATCCCAAAGCTGTTGGGTATGACATCACTCCTGATTTACTGGCAGAACTCGCAGATATTGGTCTTGCAGGGGTAAAAGATAGTAGTCTGAATCTCGTCTATCTCCAACAGGCCATGAATGCCGTAAAAAAACCGGACTTCATCTGGGTGAATGGGACGGCACCCCTTATGTTCCCAGCCGTGATGCTGGGGGTAGTAGCCTGCGTGGCAGGTACGGCCAATGCCTTCCCAGAGTTCACAATCTCGCTGTGGGATGCCATCCAGGCAGGAGAATACGAGAAGGCTGCTACGTTACAGAAGAAAGTAACAAGGCTCGTCCAACTGATGAATATCACAACCGACGTGATCGGAATTCATGAGATACTCTGGTTGAGAGGCTTTGACTTTGGTGGGTATCCGCGAGCACCCCTGAGGCCTTATGCTGAAAAACAAAAGGTAGAACTTAAACAAGGTCTGGTAGAGTTGGGACTTTTGCCTTGATACGGGGATGAATTAATAGCAGACCGCGACACTTACATGCAGGTTTAGCTGACTTCCAATAAATGGGAGAAAAACAAAACAGTTGACGATAAAAATATAATAGTAGAATAAAAACGATATGCCGGATTTGCGAAACTTAGCTTCTCCAATTCCGTGTGCAAATAACTATAGGCCTTTTCGGCCAAGACAACCACCTTTGAAAGGAGGAATCTAATGATTGACAATCAACTGTTTAAAAAAGTACATGGGTGTAACGTTGCGGGCTATGTAGGCGCGGCATTGGGAGAGCCTTCCCGCAGGTGTGGTGGAGGTGTCTTTGACTGCTACAAAGGCCTATGCGGGCCTATAGAAGCGGCTCACTATAAGGTTATAGATGAGGTTCTCGGCAAACCGGTAGACAAAATGCTCCCGCAGGTTAAGGCATGGGTGGGGGGAGAAGTCCCCACTATCAGCTATGAGGCTCAGGGCTGGAAGACCTTACGCTGGCATAACGGCCCGCTGTTCAGCTTGCCCGCCTTGAACTATCCTCCCGGCACCAACGAGGATGGAGGAGAGAGAAAGTGGCTGGTTATGAAGGCAATCTTCGATAAAGGGGGAAGAATCACCAAGGAGGACCTCCGCAATTCATGGCTTCAGTATGTGAACCCGGACTGGTTCGGATTTCACCTTCTTCCCAGGGACAAATGCACCTATGAGAACATGAAGAGATTTCCGGCCAGTGAAGTGGGTAAATATGACCGGTGGCCCGGAAATGTCGACTGCCTGATGATGATCCATCCTGTGGGCATAATCAATGCCTGTGATCCCCAGGGGGCAGCGGAAGACTCCCTTGATGTGGTCCAGACCATTCAGTCTTCCCTGATCAGTTACGCACCGGATGCTGCTGCGGCAATTGCTGCCGGTATTGCAGAGGCCTTCAAGCCGGAGGCAACAGTCGATTCCATTATTCAGGCGGCCAAGGCGTATGTGGATGAAAACATAGGGCAAATAATTGACGAATGTCTGGACTACGCAAGACAGGCCCCGGACATCCTGGAAGTAAGGGAGCTTTACTGGAAGAGGTTTGGTGGCCGTGTCCCCACGGATTCACTTGAAGTCGTGGGTGAATCCTTTGCCATGTTCTGGATCACCCAGGGAGATCCAAAGCAGTGCATGATTGCTGGATCTTCACTCGGTAGAGATGCTGACTGCGTCGCGAGCATTGCCGGAGCTATCGCTGGGGCCTTCAAGGGAATTGATGCAATACCAGAAGACTGGGTAGAAATGTGTGATAAGGCGACAATGGATGATCCACAGGAGCTAATCGATATGAGTTTTGAAGAACAGTCCAAGGCACTCTACGATGTCCTTCTCAGAATTATGGATAGGCAAAAAGAGCAGATCAGGACCATTGAATCACTGGCAAAATGAAATTGAGTCAGGTAGACCGGTTTCTCCCACACGACAACATAAGGAGTGGATGAAAATAAAGCTCCTTCACAAGATCTATGGAATCCTGTGCACCGATACTTCTGCAATCATAGGCGATGACGGCTTCAACTGATGGTTCGCTAACTCTAAAACCTGGTTTACCTGGCTGGGGTTGGCTTGCCGCGCCTTTCCTGGGCACGGATCACACTGCCTTCTAGCATGTCGCTTTCTGTTTCCCCTCCCATCTCTATTGCCGTGGTGCGATAAATGCCAACGGCCATGGTCGATGGTTCCGCCTCAACCCGCGCCGTGTAGACACGGCGGCGTACCTCGCGGACCCTGGGCTCTTGAGGCGAGGCCAGATAGGCCCAGTCGGTCAGGTGACAGGCAAGGCGGAGGTCGCCCGATGACAGTAGTTCTTCGGCCCGGGACACAACCTTATCCACCCCGCCGGCGAGCCGGACGATCTCCTCGGCCTGGGCCTGTTCGGGCGCGGGCTTCAGGTGGGAGGGCATCCCGTCGTACCACCCACCATACAGACGCCAGATGTTGCGCACAGCGAACTCCGGCTCATCATAAACCGGGTGGAGGTAAGGTTTTTCAAGCAGTTCCTCAGGGGCCTTCACAGTATGAATCACAGTATCTAATGAAGCGCCCTGATTCATCAGGGCCAGGGTCTGCTCGTGAAGGGATTCGAGCAGGGCCGCAGTGTCCTCGAGGGCCTGCCGGACGCGCTCCGCCCCTATGATGGGAACCCCATGTCCGGGTGCCAGTATTTCCGG